>JAITDE010000091.1 GCA_031282735.1 Oscillospiraceae bacterium
CCCATGATCGTCCGCGTACAATTTGCCGAATATTTACAAATTGGCAACACGCCGATTGTCGGCGGGGATGCCAACAACAAATTAACTTGGGTTCCGCGCCTGTTCAATACCGCGCCAGCAGATGACGGTGAATATCTCAACGGCGCAAACGACGACGGCTCGCTCCCGACTGAAAACCGTCACATCTGGTACATGACGGGCGCACAAAAAATCTTCAAACCCGGCACAGGCGAAATGGGCAGTTATGAATACACCGATGGGCAAGATTTCGCAGACGGCTCGAAAGCAAAACGAACGTTGGGTGAATCTCCCGTCGTTTTGGTTCAATATTACATTGACCACAAAGACGAACTCGACGCACGGTATCCCGCCGGCTTGTGGGCGCTCGACACCGATGGCTACGCCTATTGGACGCAAGCACTTCTGCCGGGCGAAGCGACAAACCTGTTGCTTGACAACGTCGTTTTGGATGAAAACGTCGCGCCCGATGATAACTACTACTACGCAATTGACGTTCGCTTGGAAGCAAGCAATTTGACCGAAAGTTATTTGTTGTATTCTGGGGAGAAAAAGGCGACGGCGAATGGCGAGAAGATTATTAAAGATGCAGTGGACGCGGCGAAACCGAAGCCTGTTGTAAAAGTCGCTGACCACGTTGAAATTGTCGACGCGCGGGATTACATCATCGGTACTGACAAGACCGGCGACGACGGGGAGTGGATGGCGATTGCCAGACACACAACTGTAGCTGGAGCGGAGTATTACCTCATTGTTCGCCGTGAGTCGGTGGAGCACTTCCAATTCGATGATGCCTCGAATGACTACACCGACAGCACGCTCAAAACGGTAATGGATGACTGGTGGAGCGACTTGAGTGGTCCTTTAAAAGAGACCTACGCAGTAGCCCACAACGCGCTTAGTACGCTTGGTACAGACTACAGACATGTTGAGCCTTTTGATGGATTTAGTTCTCCCGCCTCAACTGGCTTCAATGGCATCTTCCCGCTGAGTGCGGATGAAGTGGCTGAATACATGAGCGCATGTTGGTATGACGAATCCGGTTCTACCATCGTATATAACACCAGTGATGGAGCAGAGGGTGGAATACCGTTGACAGCATATACCAACTGGGAAACTTTGGCAGATGGACGCTATACTGGTTCGTGGCTTCGCACGAGGACTGCGGATTTCGCCGTGCAGGCGTCCTGTCTTTCGAACGATGGCCTTGTCGAATACAGACATGTTGGCGAAAGTTTTGGCGTCCGCCCCGCTTTGTGGGTAAGTGCAGACATTTTTGCTTAAGCAAACGACGTGACTTGAATAACACACCAGCCCGTGAAAAATCTCACGGGCTGGTGCTATTCGCGCGAAGCGGCAAAAGTCTTTTTGCTTACTTTTTCTTCAGAAGAAGTAAGGCGGAAAAAGGAAGTAAGTAAAAAAGCGGGCGCACTCAATTAATAAAGCGTAATCAGCGGCTTGAGTTTTTCCAGTGTCTTTTCGCCGATGCCGTTGATGTCCAACAGTTGCTCCACCGATGAAAACGCGCCGCGTTGGGCGCGGTAAGCTAGGATTGCCTCCGCTTTCACAGGACCAATCCCGGGCAAGGTTTCAAGCTGTTCCAATGTCGCGGTGTTCAAATTGACGGGATAGGAGGGCGCGGCGGATACTTGCGGCGATGCGTTTTCGTTAGCCGCTTGCGGCAAGTTTTGCGGCGTAGTGTCCGATACGCTTGGATTTTCGGATGCTTCGACGATTGATGCCGCCGTCTCAAAAACCACCGCTTGCGTTTGCGCGGATTGCGCGACGGGACTGCCGAGCGTTTCCTTTAGGACAATCGGTTTGGGCTTCGCCGCCGCGCAAGCAAACAGTACAACGGCGGCAATGAGCAATCCAACCGAAATAACCAGTAGCTCAGGGGATTTGCCCAATTTCAGCTGTTTTCCATCCCGCACACGCCTAACCCCCCGTCTTACTATGAACCTCTTGCGTCAAACTTCCCACATTGTGGCGTATAAACCGCCGGCTTCCAGCAATTGTTTGTGCGTACCGCGCTCCGCCGTGCCGTCCTCCGTGAGGACGACGATTTGTTTCGCGTGACGGATGGTGGTCAACCGATGTGCGATTGTAATTGTCGTCCGTCCTTTGGCGAGACGCTCCAGCGACGCTTGCACAAGGCGTTCGCTCTCGTTATCGAGGGCGGACGTCGCCTCATCCAACAGCAAAATCGGCGGATTTTTGAGAAAAACACGGGCAATGGATATCCGCTGTTTTTGTCCGCCCGAAAGTTTCACGCCGCGTTCGCCCACATAGGTATCATAACCGGCGGGGAGCTTTTGGATGAACTCTTCCGCGCCCGCCGAACGCGCCGCTTCACGGATCGCGTCGTCCGACGCATTGTCCGTGCCGTAGGCGATGTTTTCGCGGATTGAGCCGGCAAACAAATAAACATCCTGCTGAACAACGCCGATGTTTTTGCGCAGGGAATCCAAGGTCAAATCGCGGATATCGTTGCCGTCGATGCGGATTGTTCCCGCCGTCACGTCATAAAAGCGCGGCACAAGGTTGCAAAGCGTTGTTTTGCCGCCGCCGGACGGTCCGACCAGCGCGATGGCATCCCCGGGATTGACATGCAACGAAAAATCTTTGAGGACATAACGATCGGTTTCGGGATATTGAAAGCTGACGGATTCAAAATCAATTTCGCCGCGCACATTTTCGAGCGTCTTCGTTCCCTGCGACAGTTGGCTTTCCGTCAGTTCGTCCATGATTTCGGAAAACCGTTCAATCCCCGTGATGCCGCGGTTGAACTGCTCGCTGAACTCAATGATACGCCGCACCGAACCCAACAGCGTCGAGACCATTAACAATATGAGCGAAAAATCGCCGACGTTCACCTTGCTTTGGCTCAAAAGCAGTGCGCCGAAGCAGACCGCCGCCAAATACATCAAACCGTCGAACATGCGCGATGTCGTCTGGTATTGCGCCATGTAGGAATATCCGCGCCTCTTGAAGTTGAAAAAATGACCGTTGCTTTTGTTGAACTTCCTGGTTTCTTTCGCTTCGTTGCCAAAGGATTTGACCACGCGAATGCCCAAAAGGCTATCCTCGGCAAGGGAATTGATCTCGCCCACTTGTTTGCGGGAATCCTGAAACGCTCGTTTCATGCGCCTACGGCTGTAGCTTGTGGCAAAGAACATCAGCGGCACAATCACAAACACCACCGCCGCCATGCTCGTGTTCATGTGCGCAAACACAATCAAACAAGCCAAAACCTTGATGCTCGTCACGCAAAGTTCCTCGGGAAAGTGGTGCGCGAATTCCGTCACGTCAAACAAATCATTCGTTAATCGGCTCATGAGCTGTCCGATTTTTGTGTTGTCATAATAGGAAAACGAAAGCCCTTGCAAATGCGCGAACAAATCGTTTCGCATTTGGGTTTCTATTTTCGCGCCCATGTAGTGCCCGTTTGCCGCCATGTAGTAACTCGCCGCGCCGTCCACAAGGCGCAGCACCAAATATGCCGCACCTGTGAGGAGGATGCTCCGCAATGTCAGCGAGGCGATATCCGTCACGGCGGCGTTGGTGATTTGCCGCACAAAAAGCGGCAGGGCAATTTCACAGCCTGTGGTTAAAACGGCGCAAAACAAATCTGTAACCAGCACACGCTTATGCCGCGTGAGATACGGCAAAAAGCGGCGCAAAAGCATGATATTTGTCTGGAATAATTTCATTGATCCAATCGCTTTCTGAGACTTTCTAGAAGAAAAGGCGTAAAGTCGTTCGTTAAGTATAAAATTATAGTACAGGATGAAAAATTTGTCAATAGCAAACGTAAAATTTTCCAAAGATCCGATGCCAAAATGCCCGGCATGGCAGTGCGTGGCGGGCTTGCCACGGTGTCTTCAGAAAAAGTAGAGGAATTTGATGCTTGTTTGCAAACAAACGCTTGCAAACTGCCAAAATCTGTGGTAATATAGGAGACACAATGAGGGGGAGTGTACTTATCCCCGCAAATGGCGTGATATCATAATTCCAGAAAGGGGAACTCAACATGAAACCATACAGACGCTTTTTTGCGGCGCTGTTCGCGGTGTTGCTGATTGTGGGACTGTTCGCGGCATGTCAACCAAAAGAAGAATCTCCCGAGATCATCGCATCGCCTGAGGGAACGGACGACGCGGCGTATGGTTGGAAACCTGTCGTTCCAACCACATCAGGTGTCGCCGTGAGCGCACCGCTCAGCCAACAGCAAATCCGGCAGATCATCGACGGCGTGCTCGCCAACACACGCGCCACAGGGGGCGGCGCGTGGGACGGCAATTACGCCTCGCTCACGCCGGAAGAAAAAGAACAGATTGCGGAAGAAATCAAAACAAACACGGGCTATGACGTCGTCGTCAGCAACGATGGCATCGTCTATGAGCAAAACGCCACATCCGCTTCCGCAGAGCAGGGCACACAAGATCCCACGGGCGCAAACAACGCGGCATCGACTGCCAAGCCCGGCTCAGAGGCGAAAACAACAAAATCAACCGGCACGACGGTGCCGATATATGTTGAAACCACGGGCGGCGGCAATATCTCGTTTGCTAACACCACACAACCGGCCGCTCCCGCGGCACAACTGGTCGGCGCGTCGCGCACACAGCTCAAGGCGTTCGGCGGCAAAGGGCATCAACGCCTCATGAAAGGTGTTGTGACACCAAACGGCGGTTATCTCGCCATTGCCTATGTGGACGCAAGCGCGCCGGACGCACCGTCCGGTACGCCTGAGCCGTCTTCCTGCATCATCCAATACAGCCCCACAGGCGAGGTGGAATGGAAAGTATACTACACGTTTGACGGTCCGTTTGAATTGCGGTCAATCGCCGTGCTGCGCGACGGCAGCATCATAGCCGTGGGTGATTCGCTCTGCAAAAACCTCGACGGTCTGCCCTCGTCCCCGACGGTCGATTCAGGTTACCGCGATGCCGTGATCGTCAAACTCGACGCCAACGGCAACAAGCTTTGGATGAAGACGTTCTACGGATCCCTCAATGACCAATTTCATGCCGTCGCCGCAACGCCGGACGGCGGGTTTGTTGTGGGCGGCACGACCGTTTCGTCTGACTATTCTTTTGCAGGCACACCCGACTTCATGGATACCGTCAACGGGCACGTGCCCGTCCACAAGGCGATCATTATGAAATTTGACAAAGATGCCGAAACGGTTTATTGGCAGCGCATGATGTATGGCTCAAAGATCAGCTATGTGAACACGATTGCCGTTGAACCATCCACGGGCGACGTGTATTATTCCATTGCGACGATGGCGGGCGACGGCAGTTTTGCGGGTGTTGCAGGCATGGGGCAAACCGATACTGTCCTTGTGCGCACAAGCAAAAACGGTGATACCCATTGGGTGAAACCCTTTGCGTCGCTCAGCACCGAAACGTTTGCCGCCATTGTACCCGCGCACGACGGCGGCGTGGTGGCATACGCAACCATTTCGACATCCTCATACGGCAGCGGCAGTTTTCCTGTAGGATCGCTGGGCGACGACTTTTCGGTGCGCGGATTGCAGGACACGATGTTGCTCAAATACAATCCGGACGGATCAGTCGCGTGGCTTCGCACCATTGGCGACACCTGTGATGATGTTGCGCAGGGATTGGTCGCGATTGACGGCGGTTATGTCGCCGTCGGATACTCCAAGGCGCTGCGCCCCAACACGGAATACCGCTACGATTGGCTCGATGCGGGCTACGGCGGCGGCGATCAGGACGGTTTTGCCGTGGTAGTGCAGACCAACGGTACGCCTGTCAAATTCATCCCCGTGAACGGCAACGCGCGTGAAAACATGTATGCCATTGCGGGCAAGGGTCGTTCGTTCGCGCTCATCGGCAGCACGGCGTCGGATGAAAACTATTTTGCGGATATCGGCGCGCGTTCCACAGGGCTGAACCACGTTGGCTTTGTCGCGATTTATTCGGCGCAGTGGAACGGCTGATTTTTTAGCGGACAGACACGGAATCGCTATATTACGGCAAAGCTGTTGCATACTAGATTTGTCCTGAATATCATGCAGTGGAGGCAAAACGCGCTTTTGCCCCCGCTTGTGTGGTTTAACCGCAATCAAAATTTGAAAGGATTGGTTGGAATTGGCAGAATTTAGCTTTGAAATTGTTGAGGAACTCGGTGTGCTCTCGGAAACCGCAAAAGGCTGGACCAAAGAACTCAATCGCGTCAGTTGGAATGGCCGCGAACCCAAGTATGATATTCGCGAATGGGCGCCCGAACACGAAAAAATGGGTAAAGGCGTTACGCTGAGCACGGAAGAAATGACGGAATTGGTGCGATTGCTCGGCAAGGTCGAACTCCCCGAAGGTCCTGAAGAACCCGATGAGCAGGAAGTATAGGACGATGGGCGACAGGGCAAAAACAAAAAAAGATAAAGATATCGCAAAAATTGCGACGGTCATTGTCGTCGGCGGCATGCTTTTGATTTTTCTGCTCGACATAGCGACCGTGCTGCTTGCCAATCATGACGAAAAAAAATACCCGATTCCGCAGGAGTTCTTTGCTTTTGTCGGCACGAATGAGGGTAGCCGCATCCATTTTTTGAATACGGATAACTCCGATGCCATTTTGCTTGAAAGCGAAGGACACTTCGCGTTGATCGACAGTGGATGGGGAAGTGACAATCCCAACAAAAACGCGCGTCGCACGGGTTATGAGACGCGGATTTTGGATTACCTCCAACGTGTTGCGCGCGATGCAAATGGACAGGTGACGCTTGATTTTGTTTTGGTCACCCATTATCACTACGACCACGCGGGCGGATTTGCGGGTATTTTGAGCGACAAAAATGTCAACGTGAAAACCGCGTATTTCCGCCCCTTGCAAGGCGCGTTGCACAACTATGAGCTGGAACGCTGGGAACTCGACGAAATACACGCGCGTTTGCTCGATGTCGCCGCCGAACGCGGGATTCCTGTGGAAGAAAATCCGCCAACAGAGCCGTTCGCTTTCGGTGCGATGCGCTTGCGGTTTTTGAACACCGACAGCTACAAAAACGAAAAATACAGCGGCGAAAACGATAATTCGGTGATTACGCTGGTTCAATACGGCAAAACCCGCGCGTTGCTCACGGGCGACGCTTCCAATTTGCATGGGCTGGAAAAAGATATCGCCCGCCAAGTGGGGCGTGTGGATTTGCTCAAAATCTGCCATCACGGCTATTTCGGCAGCAACTCAATGTTTTTTTTGAAAACCCTGCAAGCCAAAGCGGGGATTGTGACCAACGGTTTGGGGCAGATCTATCCCAATGTCAAGTGGAATTTGACCATGGTTGCGCGTCTGCCCACCTATTCCACCGTGCGCGAAAACGGCATCATTGCAACATTGCGCGGGGACGGTACGTTTTATTTCACCGGCAATCTTCACCGGACGACCGAGTAATGGTATTTTTGGGTATGATTGACCGGATTTTGTGGAATAGACTGGGAAATCACCAAATAATGGTGAATAACTCTGTTGAAAATGTTGATAAGAATCGCGAATACACGCAACATTTGCTGTTGAAAGAGGATTTCTGAATGCCGAATAACAAAAATGCCGTTGATTTGGCGGCGGCGCTGTTCCCGAACCGCACATCCACCGTGGAAGAGCTGGAAACCCGTTATCCGCCGCGCTTGTTGCCCGACGGAGCGGTTGTCACTCGTTTTGCGCCCAGCCCGACAGGATATTTGCACATGGGCGGTTTGTTTTGCGCGTTTTGCGACAGGCTGACCGCGAGCAAAGCAAACGGATTGTTTTTTTTGCGCATTGACGATACCGATCAAAAACGCAAGGTGGAGGGTGGTGTCGCCGCCATCGTGGATGGCTTGCGGTTGTTCGGTATTGTGCCGAACGAGGGTGTTATGAGCGAAAGCGAAGAAATCGGGGCGTACGGACCTTACACGCAAAGCAAGCGCAAGGAAATTTACCATGCGGTCGCCAAGCGATTGGTGGAACGCGGGCTTGCGTACCCGTGCTTTTGTTCGCCCAAAAGTTTGGACGAATTGCGCGGTGCGCAGGAGGCGGCGAACGTCAACAAGGGATATTACGGCACGTGGGCGCGTTGCCGCGATTTGACGGTCGACGAGCAAATTGCGCGGATCCGAGCGGGAGAAGCCTTTACGTTGCGTTTTCGCGCGGATGGGGACGAAACAAAAAAATATGTCGTCAACGACTTGATTCGCGGCAAACTCGAAATGCCCGAAAACATCATGAACGTCGTATTGCTCAAAACCGACGGCATCCCAACGTATCACTTTGCACATGTGGTGGATGAACATTTTATGCGCGTGACACATGTGATCCGCGGGGATGAGTGGCTTGCGTCCCTGCCCCTGCACATCGCGCTGTTCCGTGCCTGCGGCTTTAAAATGCCGAAATACGCCCACACGGCGACACTGATGAAAGAGGACAACGGCGGCAAACGAAAAATCAGCAAACGCAAAGATCCTGAAGCGGCGGTGAGCTATTTCTTGGAGCAGGGTTATCCGGCACCGGCGGTTTTGGAATATTTGCTTACATTGCTTAACTCCGGTTTTGAGGATTGGCGCAGAGCGAATCCCGACGTTCCTTTGCTCCAATATCCCTTTCAGCTAAAAAACCTCAGTTCCAGCGGCGCGTTGTTCGACTGGGCAAAACTCGGCGACGTGAGCAAAAATGTGCTTGCGCGGATGGATGCCGCCGCTCTGTTGCGTTTTGCGTTGGATTGGTCAAAAACATATGACCCCGCGCTTTTTGCGCTGTTGTCGCGGGACGAGCATTATGCCGAAAGCGTTTTGCGTATTGATCGCGGCGGCGCGAAACCACGCAAGGATATCGCGAAATTGACCCAGCTGAAAGCGTATTTGGCTTATTTTTACGATGATCTTTTTGAACCCGCAGTGATCCCGCACGCGGATGGAAAGGCGATTTTGGAGGCGTATGCGGATGTTTTCAATCCTGAGGACAGCAAGGACGCATGGTTTGCCGCAATCAAAACAATGTGCGCAAGTTTGGGCTTCGCGCCGAACACAAAGGAATACAAACAATCGCCCGCAGATTACAAGGGGCATGTGGGCGACGTGACGACGGTGATTCGTTTGGCTGTGACGGGGCGCGAAAACACGCCCGATTTGTGGGCGATCATGCAAGTGCTGGGCGGTGTGCGTACGCGACAACGCATGGCGCAGACCCTTTGTCGACTTGGATAACAACGCGCCTGCTTTTCCTGAAAGAAAAGCGGCAAAGGAATTTTTTCCCGCTTCGCGCAACTATGCAGGCCGGCAAAAATTTTTCTCAGTCCGCAAATGACAGCGCGAAGCGGGTGCTCGCCGCAGGCGCATACGCAAAACAGAAGAGGAGATCAATATGTCCGAAAAAGAATTGTCGCATTTTATCTATGATTTTATTGATGAAGATCTCGCGGCGGGTGTCAATTCCCGTGTGCAGACCCGTTTTCCCCCTGAGCCGAACGGCTACCTGCATATCGGTCACGCCAAGGCGATCGCCATCGATTTTTTGACCGCGCGAAAATACGGCGGCGTATGCAACCTGCGCATGGACGACACCAATCCCGCCAAAGAGGATATGGAGTACGTCGATGCCATTGCCGAAGACATTCATTGGCTGGGGTTTGCATACGAAAACCTGATTTACGCGTCCAGCTATTTTGATTTTATTTATGAATGCGCGTTGAAGCTCATCGCCGACGGCAAGGCGTATGTTTGCGATTTGACTCCCGACGAGGTGCGCGATTATCGGGGTACATTGACGGAAACGGGGCGCAACAGCCCTTACCGCGAGCGGTCGATTGCCGAAAATCAAGATTTGTTTGCGCGCATGACGGCGGGAGAATTCCCTGACGGCACACGTACCTTGCGTGCGAAAATCGATATGCAATCGCCGAATCTCAACATGCGTGACCCTGTGATCTATCGCATTGCGCATATTTCGCACCATCAAACGGGCGATAAATGGTGTGTGTATCCCATGTATGATTTCGCGCATCCGTTGTCGGACGCGGCGGAACGCGTTACGTATTCCCTGTGTTCGCTGGAGTTTGAAAACCATCGCCCGCTGTATGACTGGTTTATCCAACAGATTGGGTTTGATGAACCGCCGCGCCAAATTGAGTTTGCGCGGTTGAATTTGAATTATTGCGTAACGAGCAAGCGCCGCAGTTTGCAGCTGGTCAATCAGGGAATTGTGCGCGGTTGGGACGACCCGCGCATGGTAACGCTGTGCGGTTTGCGGCGCAGAGGTTGTCCGCCGGAGGCGATTTTGGATTTTGTGGAGCGCGTCGGTGTCTCAAAAGCCCACAGTGTGGTGGATTACGGCCTGCTGGAGGCCTGCATGCGCGACAATCTCAACCAAAACGCGCCGCGCGCCATGGCGGTTCTGCGTCCGCTCAAAGTGGTGATCGAAAACTACCCCGAAGGTCAGAGCGAACAGCTTGAGATTGAACGGCATCCCGATCACCCCGAAATGGGGAAGACATCCGTCACATTCTCGCGCGAAATTTTTGTGGAGCGCGATGATTTTATGATTGAACC
>JAITDE010000046.1 GCA_031282735.1 Oscillospiraceae bacterium
GAGTTCAGACGTGTGCTCTTCCGATCTTAATAAAGCACTTTTTGAACAATTTTAAGTGTTAACGCGCAAAAAAAATGCGGAATGGTGTTTTTTGGATATGTTTGCTTGATTGATTGACAAAAACAGTGGATAAACATAACAGCCCGTGAGATTTTTCACGGGCTGGTGTGTTATTCAAGGCGCGGCGTTATTTTTATTCTTTACACAATTCCAAAACCGAAACAGGCAATTCGTCGGATTCCGCCGAAATAGTGAACATGATGTCTGTATCGCCCAGTTCTTTGTTTGCCACAAGTTTTTTCAAAAACGCGTCTAATTGACCGTAATCCCTGCCCGCAATGCGGAGAGTCGCGTCCACAAAAACATCGGTGATATCGTGGTCGCCCGCACAAATTCCGCAGATAAATCCATAAAGCGCGTCGTAACCCTGCACGTTGTAGCTGTCCGCAGATACCAAACGCGCCGTCGAGCTGATATCATAGGTCAATTTTTGCTCTTTTTCGATGCAGATCACATGCCCGCTGGATTGCTCGGCCGCTGTGTTCACAAGCGCAATCAAGCGTTTTGTTTTGCCCGCGCCTCGTTTGCCGATGATGACTGAAACCATGGGTGATTCCTCCTATAAATGTCAAATTTGATACGCATCCTGCAGCGCGGCGCGAATTTTGTCGTATTGCTTGCCCGCTTTGCCGAGGAGCGCGTACATGTTGTTTTTGTAGCTTTCAATGCCCGGTTGATCAAATGGGTTGACGCCGATCATATAGCCCGAAACGGCGCACGCCTTTTCAAAGAAGTAAATCAGCCAGCCGATGCTGACGGCGTCACGCGCGTCGGCTTGCAGCATGAGCGTTGGGCAATCGCCCGCCGCGTGTGCCATAGACGTCGCACGGCAAATGGTCGCGTTGATATCGCTGATTTGTTTTCCCTGCACAAAGTATAACGGATCGCCGGGATCGTCTATTTCGACCGTGATGTTGTTTGGATCGTTTTGAAAACCCACGACGGTTTCAAACAGAATGCGCTCGCCGTCTTGCACATATTGCCCCAGCGAATGCAAATCGGTGCAAAACACGACGCTCGCGGGGAAAAGCCCCTTTTTTTCCTTGCCCTCACTTTCGCCGAACAACTGTTTGAGCCATTCGCCGAACATTGCCATCGATGGTTCATAAAACGCAAAGAGTTCCACGGATTTACACTCGATTGCATAATAGTAATACCGCAACGCGGCGTAATAGAGACAAGGATTCTCTTCAAGCTTCGCACCCGCGCTTGTGTATGCTTCTTCCGCCGCCGCCGCGCCGCCGAGGAGCTGTGCGATATCCACGCCGGCGCACGCAATGGGTAGCAACCCAACTGCGGACAACACACTGAAGCGTCCGCCAATGTCGCCGGGAACGACAAAGCGTTTCCAGTCGTTTGCTTTTGCCTGCGCAAGCAAATCGCCCGTTTCGCTGTCCGTCGTTACAACCACGCGCCTGCGGATTTGCGCCGCGTCGCCGCCGCAGTTTGCACGCAACTTTGCGTAAAAGTGGCGGAACGCCACTGCCGGCTCAAGCGTTTGACCCGATTTTGAAATGATATTGATCGCAAAATCCTTGCCTTCCAATAACGCGCCGATGTTTGCGTATTCAGCCGCGCTCATGGTGTTCCCTGCAAAAAACACGGGATACGCGCCGGGCAATTGGTTCGCGTATTGCGACCGCACCGCCTCAATCACCGCACGTGCGCCAAGGTACGATCCGCCGATGCCAATCACCAGCAACGCTTGTGTGGTTTTCCGCAGTTCGTTCGCGGTTTCAACGATTCGCTTGTATTCCGCAGACTGCAAAAAGCCGTTCGCGTGATGTAACCAACCGCGCATCTGTGCGCCCGCGCCCGTGCCGTTTTCCAATGCCTGAAGCGCGTCGCCGGCTTGTTTTGCCAGTTTGCGCAGGTCGGCTTGTGAGGGGAACGTTTCCCCCGTATACTCTGTACTCAACTGTAACGCCAAAATAAATATCCCCCACGTCTTATTTTAATACGTCTATTTTAACGCATATTGCGAAAAAATGCAAGGGTTACACGCGAATTACTGCGTGTGAAGCATATGATCATCCATGTTGGGTGTCTAATGCCTAATGTTCGGCATTTGATTTCCCAACAATCCCCGCTTGAACATCAAATGTGCGCCGACGAGCGAAGCGACGACGGTCACGGGGATGAGGACACCCACTTGCAGTGTCGGCGCGAAAATCAACACCAACACGCCCAAGACGATCGGTAAAAACGAAACGCGCCAGTGTTTGACAAAATACCCTGCCGCAAGGGAGCCGAACAACGCGGGAAACACCTGCTCGAACGCGGGCGAAAGGTAGGAATCCCGCGCCATGATCAGCGGCAAAACAGGCGTGAAGAGTAATACGCCGACGGCGATTAATATCGTGGTTGTGATGGCGGAAGTCGCGACCGCAATGGTCGAAACCACTTCGCCCTCCTCGGAATTCGGATGCAAGTCGGCATTTTTGAGCGCGGCGATCGCGCACGGGATTTTCAGATTCGAGATGTTCCCGCTCACAAAAGCCAAATACGCGCCGCCGTTGCCGATGATTGGCCCGTAGCTCACCGTTTCGATGATCGCCGTCGCCCAATAGAGCGGTACAACCGCCAAAAGCCCTTTGAGAACACCCGATGCCTCCGGCCAAGCGTTGAGATACGCGCTGATTGCCAGCGGAACGCAGAGCAAAAAGCACAATGCCGACAAACTCCAAACGCGCCCCCATGTGTGCACACGGTCAAAATATGTTTTCATACGCTGTCCTCATACGCGCAAATCATATCCACGCGCGCGGCATGCCTGTCGCCTTGAAAAGTCGCCGTTAGCCATGCGTCCGCAATCATTTTTGCAAGCTCAGCGCCAACCACGCGCGCACCCATGCAAAGGATGTTCGCGTTGTTGTGCTCTCTTGACATTTTTGCGGAAAATGGCTCGCTGCAACAGACGGCGCGGATGCCTTTAACCTTGTTTGCGGCAATCGAAATGCCAACACCCGTTCCGCAAAGCAAAATACCCAACGGATAATCGCCTGCCGCAACGGCTTCGCCCACGGCAAAAGCGATTTTGGGATAATCCGCCTTTTCCCCCGCATACGCGCCGAAATCCCGGCAGACCAAGTCCCGCGCCGCCAGATGCGCCGTCAATTCGTTTTTGAGTTCAATTGCCGCGTGATCACAACCAATCGCGATATGCATCATATGTGCGCCTCCATTCAAATTCGGTGCATGGTTTCAAAGATATCTTCGTGCTGTAATTTGATCTCCATGCCAATGCTCTCGCCCAATTCCATCAATTCCTGCACGGTGCGCGCAAAATTTTGATCCGTCAGCGGTTCAAGCTGCACAATCATGAGCATGTTCAAATAGCCCTGCACAATCGTTTCCGAAATATCCAAAATATTCATCCCTCGCTCCGATAAAAACGTGCAGACCTTTGCGATGACACCCACTTGATCTTTGCCAAGAACTGTAATAATACCTTTCATCCAAACCACTCCTACGCAAAATATTGAACAGCCGACAGGAACATCTTGTTGTCGGTGCGGCCGGTGACATTCTTATACAGCAAATCGCCCGTGCGCTCCGAATGCCCCATTTTGCCGAACACCCTGCCGTCGGGCGAAGTGATTCCCTCAACCGCAAAAACAGAACCGTTTGGATTGAATTGGATATCCATGCTCGGATTTCCGCGCAAATCGACATATTGCGTGGCGATTTGTCCGTTGGCAATCAACTGCGCTAAAAGATCGTCGGGGCAAACAAAGCGTCCCTCGCCGTGCGAAACGGGCACAAGATGGATCTCGTCAGGCTCGCACAGCGACAACCATGGCGACAGGACGCTCGCGACGCGTGTGCGCACCAACTTGGATTGATGCCGCCCGATGGTATTATATGTCAGTGTCGGGCAATCGGACGTTATGGCGCATATTTTGCCGAACGGCACAAGCCCCAATTTGATCAACGCCTGAAAACCGTTGCAGATACCGCCGACCAAACCTCGTCTGTCGTCCAAAAGCGCGGCGACAGCCTCGCGCAACCGCGGATTGCGCAAAAACGCCGTGATGAATTTACCCGATCCGTCAGGCTCGTCGCCACCCGAAAAGCCGCCCGGCAAAAACAATATCTGCGATTGACGCAACAACATTTCGGCGCGTTCGATGGATTGCGCCAAACCCGCCGCGCTCTTGTTGTTGACGACGCATATTTCCGCCGCCGCGCCCGCGCGTTCAAATGCCCGCGCGGTGTCGTATTCGCAATTCGTTCCCGGAAAAACAGGGATCAATACACGCGGTTTCGCCGTTTTACCCATTCGGATTGCGGGACCTTCCGCCGATCGGGCAAGATAGCTGAACGGCGGAATATCCCGCTGCTCTGTTTTCACACGCATGGGGAAGACGCTCTCAAGGCGGTTTTCGTAGAGCGCTTCCAGCTCGTTCAAATCGATTTCGATGTCCCGCGGATTCGCTTTTACACGAAGAATATACTCGTTTTGTATACAGCCGATCCGCCGACCGATTGCGGGATGCTTCAGCTGAGCCAAGATCGCGCCCCTCTTTGGCAAAAAGAGAGCTTGCAAGTCGGTTTCGTCGTCAAGGCATACGCCAATTTTGTTGCCCATGCTCATTTTCAGCATGGCTTCCGCCGTTCCGCCGCCGGTGATTGCCTGCGCCGCAAGCACTTCTCCCTGCGCGATGCCCATACGGATTTTTTGAAACAGCGCACGCAAACTTTCGGCGATCGGCAAGCCATGTGCGTCGTATTCCGGTTCCAAGAGGCACAAAAAGCCGCCATCCGCTTTGAATTCGTTTGTGATCAGTTCGTTTGCGTCGCACAACGCCACGGCGAACGACACCAATGTGGGCGGCACGTCGATGTTTTCAAAACTGCCGCTCATGGAGTCTTTTCCGCCGATGGAGGCGATTTTCAAATCAAGCTGCGCTTGCATTGCGCCCAGCAACGCCGCCAAGGGCTTCCCCCAACGTTGGGGATCGCTGTGCAGTCGTTCGAAATATTCCTGAAATGTTAAATAGCATTCGTCCAGCGGGCATCCTGCCGCCGCGAGTTTCGCAATGGATTCAACCACCGCGCAATACGCACCCGCGTATGGGTCGTCCGCCGCCGCGTAGGGGTCAAACCCATATGCCATCACGGATGTTTTGGTTGTTTTGCCGCCCTCCAACACGGGGAACAAAGCCGCCGTCGCCTGTGCGGGCGTTTGCTGATATTTTCCGCCGAACGGCATGAATACCGAACCCGCGCCGATCGTCGCGTCGAAGCGTTCCGCCAATCCGCGACGAGAGCATACGGACAAATCCCCCGCCAAATTGATCATTTTTTGTTTGAAATTAAAGAATGCGCCCACGGCGGACTGTTTTTCGATTTTGGGCACGACGGCTCTCGCGTGTTTGGGCGCACCGTTGGAGTTGAGGAACGCCCGCGCCAAATCCACAATCACCGTCCCGCGCCAGCGCATCACCAACCTTGGAGCGTTCTGCACAACAGCCACGGGTGTGGCTTCCAGATTCTCCGCATCGGCAAGATGCAAAAAAGCGGGCACGTCTTCGGGCGCGAGCACAACCGCCATGCGTTCCTGCGATTCGCTGATGGCAAGCTCCGTGCCGTCCAACCCGTCATACTTTTTGGGGACGGCGTCAAGATCAATCACCAAGCCGTCCGTCAGTTCGCCGATGGCGACTGCCACGCCACCCGCGCCGAAATCGTTGCATCGCTTGATCATCGCCGCCGCCTGCGGGTTGCGGAACAATCGCTGGAGTTTGCGCTCTTCGGGCGCGTTGCCCTTTTGCACCTCCGCGCCGCAATCTTCCAGTGATGCCAAGGTGTGCGATTTTGACGAGCCCGTTGCGCCGCCGCAGCCGTCGCGTCCCGTGCGTCCGCCCAGCAAAACGACTTGATCCCCCTGAACAGGTGCTTCACGGCGCACTTGACGCGCGGGAACAGCCGCCGCGACCGCGCCGATTTCCAGCCGCTTCGCAACATAGCCGGGGTGATACAGCTCGTCCACAAGCCCCGTCGCCAAACCGATTTGATTCCCGTAGGAGGAATAACCCTGCGCGGCGGTCGTCACAATCTTGCGTTGCGGCAATTTGCCCCGTATGGTTTCTTCGATGGGCAAAGTCGGATCCGACGCGCCCGTGACGCGCATGGCTTGATAGACATAACCTCGCCCGCTCAACGGGTCGCGGATCGCGCCGCCAATGCAAGTCGCCGCGCCGCCGAATGGTTCAATTTCGGTTGGATGGTTGTGCGTTTCGTTTTTGAACAAAAACAGCCATTCTTCCGTTTTGCCGTCGATTGCAACATCGGTGCGCACGGTGCAGGCGTTGATTTCCTCCGATTCGTCCAGCCGTTCCAAATGCCCCGTATGTTTCAGATAGCGCATTGCCTCGGTCGCGAGTTCCATGAGCGTCGTGGGTTTTTGCTCCCTGCCCAATTCTTTTTTGATTTGTAAAAATCTTTCATAACTGCGCGCCGCGCGTTCGTCTTCGATTGCAATGTCGTCCAATTCCGTCAAAAAGGTCGTATGTCTGCAATGATCGGACCAATAGGTGTCAATCATGCGGATTTCGGTCATTGTCGGCGCGCGGGTTTCCGTTTTGAAATAGTTTTGGCAAAAACGGAGGTCGTCCAAGTCCATGGCAAGACCGTGTTTTTGCAGGAACGCGGCAAGCTCCGCTTCATCAAAATCCAAAAAGCCCTCCAAAACCGCGACCATCGGCGGGTCGCTTGTTTGGATGGCAAGGGTTTGCGGTATAGCCAAAGCCGCTTCGCGGGATTCCACGGGGTTGATTACGTGTTTTTTGATTGCCGCAAGTTCCGCTTCGGTCAACGCGCCGCCGATGCAATAGACTTTCGCCGTGCGCACAACGGGACGCTGACCGCCCGAAACAATTTGTATACACTGCGCACAGGAATCCGCCCGCTGATCAAATTGTCCGGGCAAAGATTCCACGGCAAAAACGATATCCGCGTTCGGCAATTCGCCGTATGTAACGTCGGTTTGCGGTTCGGCAAAAACCGTCGGTACGCACTGATCGAACAGCGCTTCGTCGATTCCTTCAACATCATAGCGGTTGAAAACGGTCAACTCGCGCACGTGATCAACGCGTAGCTGCGTCTGCCATTCGGCAAGCAAAGACATCGCCTCGTTTTCAAATCCTTTCCGCCGCCCTGTGTAGACGCGTCGAACCATCAAGCCATTCCTCCAAGTGTTTTCTTCTGCTTTTTTTAGACTTACTTTTTCTGAAGAAAAAGTAAGCAAAAAGACTTTTCCCGCTTCGCGCTATCAATTTTATTCACGGGTTATTTTCCCGCTTCGCGCTATCACATTTATAAACAGTTAAAAATGCCTCAAAATACCGTTCGCCTAATTCATACAACGACTGCCTGCAAAAATGAATGGTATCACAGTCGCCGAGTGCTTCAGCATTCGATTGCAAACCGATGGTTTCTACAAAAGCGGCGGGTTGTGCCTCTTGGCAAACGGCGCGGATTGCCGCGACAATCGGCGCACAGATCGCTTTGTTTTCCGCAATCCATTGCTGAACAAAATCTCCCGCAACAAACGGCACATCGCCATATGCTGCGCGAAAATGTTGGAGTAATCCCAGCAAATTGGCACGATGCGTGTCGTAGCCTGCCTTTGCGCTGGCATCGTTTTCGCCCTGATGCCACAAAAGCGCTTTTAAACGATTGCGCGGCGAAAGCGCAAGCGCGTCCGCGGTCAACCGCGTCATGCGAAGGAATAAATCGTCCCGCAATCCCCAGCGCTTGTCGGCAAAGCCCGTGCCGCCGACGGCGGATCGAATGATCAGCAACTTGCGATCGGGCGCAAGCAGGTTGCCTTTGATATAACTCTGCGCGAACGCAAGCGAAAAATCGCCGCAAACGGCATTGCCCTGCACACGTTCGGCCGCAGGAAGAAACGTGCCGTCGCCGAGCAAATACCAAATGCGTCCATCCGGCTGAAAAGGCCTTTTTGCGTTGCCATAGCCCGTGCCGTCGCTGTTGGATTGTCCCGCCTGGACAATGATATCAAAAGATTCGCCGCAAAATGATCGTAGCACGATACCGCCTCCGCATTGCATTGATAATTGAGAAATGAAATAACAGCCGAACGGTTAACTGCCCTCCGGCGATTGCCCGTCGGTCAGCAATCCCACGGCCTGCTGAAGCTGATTTTCGGGATTGCCGATTTTCAAATCGGGCTTCACGCCGCCGTCCGCCCATTTTTTGTTGCCGCCAAAGGGCAGAAGTGTGCCAATCGTCAGCAAAACCGCGCCGTTCACCTGCTGAAGGGGAAAGTCTTTTTGCATGGTATTGTTGCCTGCGGTCGGCATACCCACAAGCCGGACTTTTTTGTTTGTGTAGGCGTTCAAATCATACGCGAAGAGTTCGGCCGCGCCCTCCGTTGTGCTGTTGATGAGCACGGCGATGTTGTTTGACATGCTCAGCGATGTCGCGCTTGTGTTGAACGATTCGCTTTCGCCGTTGCGGTAAATCACCGTCGCCATGCTGCCCTCGCCGACGAACAAATCCAGCGCGTCCAACGCATAGGCGACCGTGCCTTCGGAGCATCCGCGCAAATCAATCAAAAAACTGGCGGCATATTGTTGTTGCAGGCTTTTGATTGCCTCCTCCAACTGCGATCGCGTCGTTTTATAAAACCCCGTGATGCGGATATGCCCCACGGTTTCGTTGATCAGCTCCCCAAAAACAGACGGCAGATTGTGCCCGATCATGACGCTGACGGTTTTTGTCACATCGTCGCGCTTGTAGGTGACGACCACTTGGCTGGATGTTACATTGCTGGCCACGTTGCGCAGGTTGCTCAACTCACTCAAAAAGCTGGCGGATGTCGCTTCGTTTACGTCCAGCGCGGAAAGGATCACACGGTTATCCGCAGTCACTTTTTGGATGATATCACCTTTTTGCAAACCACTGTTCGCGGCCGGCGTACCGCTCGCAACCCCCGCGACAACAATCCCGCGGTCAGGCTCATACACGGCGACAAGCCCGAGATCGGACATCTCACCGTTGAGCCGCTTGGTGTAACGACTGTATTCTTCCGCGTCAAGATAGCGGCTGTGCGGGTCGCCGAGGCCCGCGATATAGCCGCGCACCGTTTCGGCATTCACGGCATCCAAGTCGATGTTGCCGAAATAGCTATCCTGTGCAACTTGACGCACTTCCTCCATCACAGCGAACTGTTTCGCTCGCTTGGGGATATCGGCAATGAGCTTGTTTTGCTCGTTGCGCGCGTAAAGCATGGTGAGCGGGATCGAAATTGCGACAAACATCAAAGCAACGGCAATCGCCGCGCCCAATGTTATTTTTTTATTCAAGCCCAATAGCCTCCCAAATCCAAAAAAACTTTCCATCATCTGTTTTGCATAGTATAGCACAAATGGATTGGGATTGCAAGCCCATTGCGGACAAATGAACGGCTTGCCGAAACATTTTTTACCGTTTGCGCGATTCTTTGCGGGTTGTGAAATTTTCCGCAATGTAGAAGACGGGCTTGCCTGTCCTGGTTTTTCCCGCTTTGCGCGGTCATTTTTGCTTTTGGTTTTGTCAGGTGCGCGCATAAAATTTTTTGCGCCGCCGAATGTCTGTTTGCTATTTTCTTTTTCGCACACGCTTTTTCGGCTTCTTTTGTTCGCTGTTCGCGGCGAGGATGCCGCCGAATACGCCGCCGATGAGCATCACAAGCAACAGCGCGACCGCATGCCCGCCAAACGCGCCGTCTGATGCCGCCATTGATATCAGCAACAGCACGGCATAGAGAATCGCCGCGCATAACGCGCCAATCAACAACCCCTGTTTGCGTTCAGCACGCACACCGACGTATCCCGCAACAAACGCGGCAATACCGGCCAATGGAATCGCCAAAAAAGGCAGCGTATCGGTTTTTAAATCCAATTGCCAAGCCAAAACGCTGCCGAGCGAAAGCAGCGCAAAAAAAAACGCACCGCTCAGGAGTGTGCTCACCAGCAATCGTGCCGCCAGACGTTTGATGCCGCCGATGCGGTTTTGTGTTTTTTCCTCGCTGTTTTTAAGCGTTTGCGCGTATGTGTCCGCCGCATAGTTTCGTTTGATTTCCATTGCTCCGCCTCCTGCACATGATGCGTTTTTCTCCACCGCATATCTATGCGAGGTTTTTGTTGTTTATGCCACTATCCCACGTCACCATCGAATGCCGGCATGTTATATTGCCGCGCAAAATGGACATACTAAAGAAAATAACAATGGATGGAGGCGGCATATGGCTCAAAAAAGAAAAACAGACACCATGGAGGCAAAGCATCTCACCCGTGAAACAGGCGCGCCGGTGGCGGATAACACCAACATCATGACCGACGGACCGCGAGGCGGCGCGATGCTGCAGGACGTTTGGTATTTGGAAAAAATTGCGCACTTCGACCGTGAGGTCATCCCCGAACGCCGCATGCACGCAAAGGGATCGGGCGCGTTCGGAACGTTCACAGTGACGAAAGATATTACAAAATATACCAAGGCAAAACTGTTTGCGGAAATCGGCAAACAAACGGAGGTTTTTGCACGGTTCTCGCTTGTTGCGGCGGAACGCGGCGGATCGGATTTGGACAGGGATATCCGCGGTTTCGCGCTCAAGTTTTATACCGAAGAAGGCAATTGGGATCTTGTTGGCAACAATACGCCCGTGTTTTTTCTGCGCGATCCCCTGCGCTTTCCCGATTTGAATCACGCAATCAAGCGCGACCCAAAGTCCAATCTGAACAATCCACAGGCAAAATGGGATTTTTGGTCTAGCTTGCCTGAGGCGCTCCACCAAGTGACAATCACCATGAGCGACAGAGGCATACCGCAAAGCTACCGCCATATGCATGGATTTGGAAGCCACACGTTCAGCTTCATCAACGCGAAAAACAAACGCGTGTGGGTCAAATTCCACTTCCGCACCCAGCAGGGTATTATGAATTTCACCGACCAGCAAGCGGCCGAAATCAACGGCTTGACACGCGACAAGCATCAAATTGATTTGTTTGAGGCAATCAATCGCGGCAACTACCCAAAATGGACGATGTTTGTGCAAATTATGACCGAAGAACAGGCGCAAAAACATCCCTATAATCCATTCGATCTCACCAAAGTATGGTTTCACAGGGATTTTCCGCTGATGGAAGTCGGCGTTCTGGAACTCAACCGCAACCCCGAAAATTATTTTGCCGACGTGGAACAAGCGGGCTTCGATCCGTCACACGTTGTGCCGGGTGTCAGTTTTTCGCCCGACAAAATGCTCCAGGGCAGATTGTTTTCCTACGGCGACGCGCAGCGGTATCGCTTAGGCGTGAATTCCCACCAAATTCCCGTCAATGCGCCGAAATGTCCCATGCATGCCTATCATCGCGACGGCACGTTGCGCGTGGATGGCAACTACGGCGCGACAGTCTCCTATCAGCCCAACGAAAAAAACGAATGGGCACAGCAACTTGAGGAGCAAGAACCTCCCCTGCAAACCGACGGGCGCATGTATCATTATGAGCCAAAAGACGATCAAACGGACGATTGTTTTGATCAACCCGGCAGGCTTTATCGTTTGATGAGCGAACAGCAAAAGCAGCAGTTGATTGAAAACACAAACGCCAACATGTGCCAAAACAATATAAGCGTCAAGCCGAATGTGCGATACCGCCACGCCGCGCACTGTTATTTGGCGGATACCGATTATGGTGCGCGCCTTGCCGCATGCATGCGGTTGGATATGAAAGAAGTCAAGCGGCTTGCCGGATTGAGCCACGCCGAACGCATGCGGGCGACAATGTGCGATGCGCAATAACGGCGGCGAGTGCCTGTTTCGCGCGTTTTGGCATTCAATCCTTTTTCTTGAAAGAAGGATCAAAAAGAACTTTTAAGAACTTTTAGTCGCGCTCCAACGCCTTGCGCATCTCGGCTTTTGCTCACGCGTCATATCTATCGTTCTATGTAAGAAATAGCATAAACACACAACGCCGCCCACGACAGGCGGCGTTGGTGTCAGCAGGCGTTATTGTGCCTTGCATAGCGGTTGCGATTTTTCGTTGTGAATAGATGTGCTGCAAAGGCATGGCAAATGGCTATTGTCTTTAACTCGTTCCCATGGCACAACGCACGATTCATTTTTTATTCGCCGCCATCAAAAGATTCATTTGCCCAGCTTGGAATCTTGGAAATCGTTATAAAAGTGACGGTTGCGTCCTTTCCGTCGCCATCTGCGCCGACATGAAAATCAATGCCCTGTGCGAAACGATATGCGTAGTACCATAAATCGTTATGGTATACCACCGATATTTCGCCGTAGAGTTCCAGAACTTTGCCGACAGGATCACCTACTCTGAGTCCCTTTGTGGTTTGCATCAAATTGATATCTTCGACCATCCTATCATCGCCGTAATAGGACGTGCCGTCACTGCACTGCACGGAGTATCCGTCTTTTTCATAGGAAATTCCCAGTTCTTTGAGCTTTGCAAAAAGCGTCTGCCAGCGAATACCTATGGGAATCTCGCCGGTGCCGTCCTCGCGGGATAGGGATCCCAAAACGGCGGAAATATCGTTCGGTTGCATCGTTGTGTGATCTGTTTTGTTGGATGTTTTCAAGGTTGTATCGGTTGTTTTTCCGGTTCCATGCATCTCGGAACGCTCCGTTTCTTGGCGGTATAACTGCCGCCCGCATCCATTTCAATCGTGCGTTCGCCGCGCAGATTGCTGATAACCGCAACACCGATAAGCACCGCTAAACCGATCACCAAGAGCAACGCGGAGAAGACCATTTTCTTCAAGGGAAACACCTCCTGACAACCTCTAAAAAACACACCCAATATTTATCAGAACTGCCACTTTGATTTTGTCGTTTTCATCCTGACTTTTATTATAGCATTTTTGTCTGGCTTTTGTCAAGTGGAATTGGTATATCAGGAACATTAAGGGGGGCTTTACTTGTTGTGCGAATTGCCAATTTGTGACAGCCCTTCATTCAGAGAGATGCATGTCACCGCTTTTCCGTTAAGTATTTTGGAAGTATCCGATAATTTCTCCAATTTTCTGGTTTTGGAATTGTTTTCAATTAAAAATCTCTCTTCATTACCCTTTCGACTTTGAGCAACAACATAATACCCAAAGGTATGAGGATAACGCCAATCCATTGTGAGGTCGACAGAAGCCAGACTCCTCTGTTTGTATCGCCGCGAAAGAACTCAAGCACAAAACGAATGGCACCATA
>JAITDE010000047.1 GCA_031282735.1 Oscillospiraceae bacterium
CTGCGGCACGTTGGGGCAACTGCGTTTGTGGATGGAAACGCCGCCCGCACCCCGCGCGGAGGCACGCAAGATATAACCAATGATCGGGTCGCCGCGCAACGGATGGCAGCATTGGGCAAGTTTGACGGTGCAATTGGCGATACCCTCCACAACGACGCCCATGCCGTTGCTGATTTCCTTGCATTCCACCATGGGATTTTGCTGGCGTTCATAGAGCAAAATGTTGTATTCATCCGCAAGCACGCGCATCAAATTTTCGGTGGATATCCCGCCGTAACCCACTGCCGCGTAAAAGTCCTCGAGCTTTTCCGCGGGCGTTTTTTGCCCGTTGCGCCCAAACGCTGTCTTGACGATCGCCTTGAGCAACAGCGTCTCGTATTCTTCCTGCTTCAAACGCACAAAATTGCGGCGCATCTGCTGGAATATCTCTTTTTTGCCCTCAACAATATTTTCGGGACGCCGTTCACGCTTGAACCATGCGCAAATCTTTGTCCTCGCGCGTGACGTTTTGGCAAATTGAAGCCAATCCCGCTTGGGACCTTCCGTATATTTGCCCGATTCAATCTCTCTGTCCGTGGCGGCAATGATTTCCACCGTATCTTCGTTTTGCAGAACATGGTCGAACGAAGCGGGGATGCCGTTCACCTTTGCGCCAACCATCCTGTGCCCGAGCGTCGTGTGAATGCTGTAAGCAAAATCGACCACCGTAGCGCCGCTTTTAAGCTCAATATATTTGCCCTTGGGCGTAAAAACCATGACAACGTCCATGGGGGCGATATCGCTTTTGATGGTGCGCACAACTTCTTCCACCGAATCGCTTTCGGCGTAGCTGTCCAGCACTTCCCGTGCCCAGCGAACGCGCTTTTCCAAAAGATTGTCGTTGAATCCCAATTTATATTTCCAATGCGCCGCAACACCGAGTTCCGCCGTCACATGCATGTCCCACGTGCGGATTTGCGCTTCAAAGCGAATACCGTCGCCGCTGATGAACGTGTTGTGGATGGATTGATACCCGTTCTTCTTGGTTTCTTTGATCCAGTTTTTAAAGCGGTTTGGCACGGCGGTGTAAAGCTGGTTGAGATAACCGAACGCCAGCCAACAATCCGCGACGGTGTCGACGATCACACGCACGGCGTATAAATCGTGGATTTCTTCAAATGTGATATTCTTTTTGTGCATTTTAGTGTAGATGCTATGCACCGTTTTGACGCGCCCCATCACCGCAAAATGCGTTTCGGGCGGAAATTGCGTGCGCAGTTCCGCTGTGATTTGTTCCTTAACGCGCTCCAAGAAATGGATGCCGTCCTGCTTGCTCAGCGCCAATTTCTTTTCGATCTCCTGGTATCCAAAGGGATCTAACGCGCGGATCGAAAGATCTTCCAGTTCCTCTTTAAAGGCGTGAATACCCAAGATGTTGGCAATCGGCACATAGATATCATGGGTTTCTTTGGCGATATCGCGCTGCTTTTGCTCCGTCGGATGCCCCGAGAGTGTGCGCATGTTGTGCACACGGTCGGCCAGCTTGACGACAATCACACGCGGATCGCGCGAAAGCGCGAAGAGCAGTTTAATCACATTTTGCGCCTGCGTCTCTTCGCGCGTCGCTTCGGCAAGGTTGCGCAATTTTGTCAAGCCCTCCACCAAAAGCGCGACGGCCGATCCAAATTGATTTTTGATCGCGGTGATGCCCACGTCGGTGTCTTCCTCAACGTCGTGCAACAGTGCCGCCACAATGGCGTCGCGGTCGCGGATCCCCAAATCCAGCAAAATTTCCGCAACGGCGACGGGGTGATTGACGTATAGCTCGCCCGACAGCCGCTTCGCTTCGCCGTGTGCCGTCTGCGCCAAAAGGTAGGCATCGTTCATCACGCGGATATCGTCCTCGCTGAAATTCAGCTTGCCGTCTTCGCCATGCAAATGCGCATCCAATAATTTGATAAAACGCGCATGAACTTGCTCCATTTCTGTCGACATATCATCACCCACTTTCCATTAGTTGGTTGGCATAGTTTGCACAGTTTGCGATCGCGACGAGTTGTTTGAACAGCGGCGCGTCTTCAAGATTGGTTTTTTGCGTCACCGCGTTGCACGTCACACGTTCGTTCATGTCTTCGCGCAACAATCCCATTTCGCAAAAAATCTTGACTGCCAGCCACACGCGGGTCATGTGCGCGGCATCTTGGCATTGCAGCAGCAAAAAAAGACGTTCCGGCGTGCAATTGGGCGTCTTTTGCAGCAAGCGGTATACTGCCGCAAAATCGCTCCGCACGGGGGTGATCTCCTTTGCAAGCGCCGCATCGATGGTTTCGCCCCGCAACACGTTCTCTGTAATCTGCTTTGCCCGCAAAAGCATTTCGTTCGGAACACGATGGTGTTTCACGCACTGCACAAACATGCTCACGCTGCGCTGACCATTATATTCGTTGGTTTCCAGCGTCACCGCCAAATCCAACTCGTCGCCCGGTTCAAACAAAAAATCCTCACGCCGTTTATGGAATTGCAATGCGCTGAGCCTTTTCTCACCCTGCTCCAACAGGAGTTTGAGATGTTTGCCGTTTGAAAGCGGCGTGATTGCAACCAGCCGCATGTTCTGCAAAGCGAACACGGGCTGCGGATTACCCGTTCCGAACGGTTCAAGCATCGCCAGCTGGTCGGTGAGCGCGGTCGTCACGTTCGCGGCGTTGAGTTTCATGTCCAGCCGCAATGTCGGCAACGGCATTTCACGCGCCATGGCGTAGGCGTTAACATCACTGCGGAAGCGGTCGATATCCTGCGCGGCGATAGTCAATCCTGCCGCCTGCGCGTGTCCGCCGTATTTGATGAACAGCGCATCGCTGTTCTGCAGAGCTTCAAACAGCGAAAACCCCTCGATACTCCGCCCTGACCCTGTGCCGATGCCGTCGACGACCGCGACGATAAAACACGGACGCCCTAAACGCTCCGTCATACGCGCGGCGACGATGCCGATGACACCCGCGTGCCAACCCTCGCCCGCAAAAACCATCACGCGGTCATTTTTGTGGTTCGGATTGCTTTCGAGCCAAGCAATCGCCTCTGTCTCGATTGCACGCTCAATTCCCTGACGATCCGCGTTCAGCTGTTCGAGCTGTTGGGCAAGCGGTTCCGCCTCCTCAATCGTTTTCGCAAGCAAGAGCGCAAGCGCGTAATTCGCGTGTTCCATGCGCCCCGCGGCGTTGATGCGCGGCGCAAGCGTGAACGCAAGCGACACCGCGCTGAGCGGCTTTGTGTCGCATCGCGCGATTCTGCGCATCGCGGACACCCATGGGCGCGGATTTTCGTTGATCACATCCAGCCCCGCACGAACGAAAGCGCGATTATCCGCGGCAAGATCCACCAAATCGGCGACCGTGCCGAGGGCGGTAAAATCGCCGTAAATCGGCAGTAATTCCTCCGGTTCGCATCCCTCCATGGCGCACATGAGCAAAAAGGCGACGCCGACGCCCGCGAACGCGCGAAACGGCAAATCGCAATCCTTGCGGTGCGGATTGACCACGGCGATCGCGTTGGGTAGCGCGTGCCCCGGCTGATGGTGATCCGTCACAACCACGTCGATCCCGAGCGCGTTCGCGTGGTCAATCTCGCGCAACGCGCTGATCCCGTTGTCAACCGTGACAATCAATTTGCAGCCTCGCGCGTGGAGTTCGTCGATGCCTTGGATACTCATGCCATAGCCCTCGCCGTGGCGGTCGGGGAGATAATAGGCGACATACTCCGTTTTTTCGCGGAAATACGTATAAAGCAGGGCGGTCGCCGTCACGCCGTCGCAGTCGTAGTCGCCGTAGACGGCGATTGGCTGACCTTGCTCCAGAGCGTAAGCAATACGTATAACGGCTTGCTCCATGTCGGGCAGATCATACGGATTGCAGTAGATCGGTTCGGTTTCGCCCAAAAACGCGGGAAGCGATTCTTCGTTCTGTACGCCGCGCAAAACGGCAAGCATGGCGGCGAACAAAGGCAAATCCAAGTCTTGCGACAGGGATTGCGCCAAAGCTTTTTTCTCGCTCAAATTTTTTTGCAGTTGCCAACGTTTCCGCACAAAGCCGCCTCGCATTCCATATAATAAATATAGTTGTTTATCTTAATAATTGCCTTTTTATGTTATATTGGTTTTTCTTTATAATTATAGCACTTCCTCATAAATTGTACAAGAGGAAGTGCTCATCTTTTCCCAAATTTCGTTATTTTTCTAACGTTTCCGCCACAAGATTGTCCATGGTGTAATACCCAGCGGGCTTGCGTTGCAAAAAACGCGCCGCGCGCAGGCATCCCGCGGCAAAAATTTGCTTGCTGTAAGCACGATGCGTTAGCTCAATCACTTCGTCAGTGCCCGCAAAAATGACCGTGTGTTCCCCCGTGATTGTTCCGCCGCGAATGGTATGCATGCCAATTTCGCGCCCGCGCTTTTCGCGTTTGTCGTGACGGTCGAAAACCAACGGCAACGGATTTTCAATCGTTTCGTTGATCGCGTCCGCAAGCAACATCGCCGTGCCGCTGGGCGCGTCAATCTTTTGATTGTGATGGGACTCGACAATCTCAATATCAAAACTGCCGTCAAGCGTCCGCGCCGCGCGCTTCGCAAGCTCCTTGAGCAAAAAAGGACCAACCGCCATGTTCGCGCTGTAAAAAACAGGCACACACCGCGCCGCCTCGCGCATGAGCTGATACTCGATATCGCCGTAACCCGTGGTGGCGACCACGCACGGCACTTTTTCGCGCATGGCATACTCCAAAACGCCCGGCAACGCACGCGGATGCGAACAATCAATCAACGCATGCACCTGCGAACCGCTGAGCGCGTGCGTATTTTGATAGACGGGAAACGGCAACGGTGCGGTTGGTTGTCCGATATCAATCCCCGCAAGAACGCGAACGTCCTCTTGGGTTGCGGCGTAACCCGCAACAGCGCGGCAAAGTCTCCCGTTGCAACCGTTGAGTACAATATGGATCATCGTTCCACTCCTGCGGGTTTGGCGCAAACAAGATTGTGTTTTTGCATGACCGCACGGATTTTATCGAGATTGGCGGCGCTCGTGCCGCACAGCGGCAAACGGCAATCGCCGACATCCAGTCCCTGCATCCGCATGGCCGCTTTGACGGGAATTGGGTTGACATCGCAAAACAGCACATTGCACAAATCAAGCCATTCCAGTTGGAGGGCGGCGCTCCCCGCAATATCGCCCGCCACGGCAAGCGCGGCAATTTGGTGCGCAATTTCGGGCGCGACATTGGCCAAAACCGAAATAACGCCTTTGCCGCCCAAGGCAATCAGCGCGGTGATCTGATCGTCGTTGCCCGAATAAACCGCCAAATCGTCGCCGCAAAGCGATCTTGTTTTGGCGACGGCTGAAATATCGCCGTTCGCCTCTTTTGTCGCAACAATATTGGGATGCTTCGAGAGTTCCAAATAAGTCTCGGGCAAAATATTCACGCCCGTTCGCGACGGCACGTTATAGAGAATAATCGGCGTTTTAACGCGGTCGGCGACATGATAAAAATGCTTCACCAAACCCGTCTGCGAACTCTTGTTGTAATACGGCGTCACCATAAGCAGGGCATCCGCGCCAACATCCTCGGCATGGATGGAAAGCTTCGCGGCAAACGCGGTGTCGTTGCTGCCCGTTCCCGCAATCACAGGCACGCGTTTTGCGGTATGCTTCACCGCAAAAGCGATCGCGTCGGCATGTTCTTCGGGGCTGAGCGTCGGGCTTTCGCCCGTTGTGCCGCAAATGACGATTGCGTCCGTGCCTCGGGCAATCTGGTCGTCAATCAACGCGCCGAGAACGGGGTAATTGACGCTGCCATCGGCGCGGAACGGCGTAACAATCGCGACGCCCGCGCCTGTAAAAACAGTGTTTTTCATATGAAAATACCACCTTAGTTCAGAAATATTGGATTTGCCTTTGTGCGATTGCGCAATCAAATATAATTTTGTGCGCAAAGCTGTTCCGCCATGAGTACCGCGCCGCCCGCCGCACCGCGCAGCGTGTTGTGCGAAAGGCATACAAATTTGTAGTCATACTGCGAATCCTCGCGCAATCTGCCGATCGACACCGCCATACCGTTCTCCAATTGACGCTGTAAGCGGGTCTGCGGCAAGTTATCTTCCGCAAAATAATGCAAAAACTTCTTGGGCGCACTGGGGAGATTCAAATCATCCGCCGCGCCTTTGAAATTTTCCCAAGCGGCTATGATTTCCTCTTTTGTCGGCTTCTTTCCGGGCGCAAAACGCACGAACACCGCCGCCATGTGACCATCCGACACAGGAACGCGCAAACATTGCGCGGTAAAACGCGGTAAAGCCGCGTTGTGAATCACGCCGTCACGCACTTCGCCATAGAGCTTGAGCGGTTCTTGCTCCGATTTTTCCTCCTCGCCGCCGATATACGGTATCACATTATCCACAATCTCGGGCATGGTTGCAAAGGTTTTCCCCGCGCCCGAAATAGCTTGGTAGGTGCAAACCAAAACGTCGGCGACATCCGCCAAGGGGAACAAAGCGGGCACATAGCTTTGCAGCGAACAGTTCGATTTTACGGCGACAAAGCCCCGCTTCGTCCCCAATCGTTTTCGCTGTGCGGGAATTACTTCGGCATGCCGCGCATTGATTTCGGGCACGATCATCGGCACGTCAGGCACGGCGCGATGTGCGCTGTTGTTGGATATCACAGGGCATTCCGCCTTGGCATAGGCTTCTTCCAACGCAAGGATTTCATCTTTTTTCATGTCGACGGCACAAAACACAAAATCTACAGCGCGTGTGATTTTGTCTATATCGGCGACCGCGTCAAGCACGGCAAGGGTCTTTAACGCTTCGGGGCAAGGGTCGCTCAGCTGCCAGCGGTTTTGCATCAAATCGCCGTAGGTTTTGCCCGCCGAACGCGCGCTCGCCGCAAGAACGGAGACAGTGAACCACGGATGATTCGCCAAAAGCAAGGCAAAGCGTTGCCCCACCATGCCCGTTGCGCCAATGATTCCCACGCGGTACTGCTTCATATAAAAATTCCTCCTTGCTTCTATGCTTACGCACACAAAAACACTTTATGATATCATATCCTTTTTTTTTGCCGTTGTCAATACGCCCATGAAAAAAAGCCGCAAAAATCAATTTAACGGCTTTCAAAAATTGGTGATCCCCGCGGGCGCATTTGCCGCATCATTGCCCGTTACCCAATCACATCGTAACCTTGATCCTCTATGGCATCTTTGATCGTCTCAATCGCAAGTGTTGTGTCGTGTTCCACCGCAACTGTTCTTGTTTTGAGATCAACCGTCACAGACGACACGCCGGCAAGTGCGCCAACCGCCGTTTCAACCGCTTTCACACAATGTTCGCAGGACATACCGTCCACAACCAGAATTGAATTTTTCAAACTTTACCTCCCCTTTTTGTTCAATCTTACGCCAAATCAACCGGTTTGAGCAATTTCCAAACCTGCACCGTCTCGCCGTTTTCATCCACCTCAACCTGCGCGTAGTTCCAACCTGCCACCTGTTGCGGGTTCAGCCCCGCTTCGATCAGCGGCTCCGGATTGAGCGCAAACACGATATCTTTGTCCTGCGTCGCGTTGTTGTAACCGTTTGTTTTGAGATCCTTTGCCCATTCAAACATATTGCCGTCGCCAAATTTGATCCCATAGTGATCCATCTGCGTGTGGAAATTCAAACTGCCGCGCATAAAATCCAAATCCGCGATAAATTGCGCCGACGCGCTGTCTTTCACGTTTTTATTCTCGGCATCCCACGCGGGCAGCGAAAACGTGAGCGTCTCTGCGTAAAAAATCGTTTCCGAAAAATAATCCAACGCCGAAACGTCCAAACCCGCCGCGATAAACGGGCTTGCGTCGACAACCATCCAAATGGTGTCGTTGGAAATCGCGAGACAAGCGGCGGCGTCAGGCGCGGTGATCAACCACCAGTCGTCTTTTTTTTGCGCGGGCGACACTTGCAGGATCTCGGAAAACGCTCTGCCGGCATCTTCTTTCACAACATCGAGCGTGGAACACGAGGTGAAGAGCGCGGCACAAACCAGCAGGATTAGAAGCAGACTTGTTTTCTTCATGGGATAGCTCCTTTGCAATAGAAAATTTTTTTACGGGCTGAATAGACCGCGCGAAGCGGGAAAAGTCTTTTTGCTTACTTTTTCTTCAGAAAAAGTAAGTCAGAAAAAGTAAGACAGAAAAAGTAAGGCGTATCTTCCCAAAGCTCACACGTCGTCGCGTTCACGTTCGCGCACAACCAAGCGGGTCGGCGTACCTTCCAAACCGAAAACGGCGCGGATTTGGTTGTCCAAATAACGCTGGTAGCTGTAGTGAAAGAGTTCCTTACGGTTGACGAACGTCACAAACGTCGGCGGACGGGTTGATGCTTGCGTGATGTAGTAAATTTTGAGCCTGCGCCCTTTGTCGGTGGGCGGCTGCACACGCGCGACGGCATCAGCAAGCACGTCGTTGAGTTTGCCTGTGGAAATCCGCATGGCGTTTTGTTCGTCGGCAAAACGGATTAAATTCAACAAGCGATCGACGCGCTGCCCGCTTGTCGCCGAAATAAAAATAATCGGCGCGTAACTCATGAACGAAAAATCCCGCATGAGCGATTTGCGGAATCCATCCATCGTTTTGCCGTCTTTTTCAACAAGATCCCACTTGTTGACGGCGATGACGCAAGCTTTCCCCTCTTCATGGGCGATACCCGCCACTTTGGAGTCCTGCTCGGTGTAACCCTGCGTCGCGTCGATCATGATCACGCAGACGGTCGCGCGTTCAATCGCCATGCGGGCGCGCAGGACGGCGTAGTGTTCAATGCGTTCGTCCACGCGGCTTTTGCGGCGCAATCCAGCGGTATCAATCAACAAAAAATCGCCGTTCGCGGTGCGGATACGCGTGTCTGTCGCATCGCGCGTCGTGCCCGCAATGTTGGAAACAATCACACGCTCCTCCCCTGCAAGCCGATTGACAAGCGACGACTTGCCGACGTTCGGTTTGCCGATAATCGCGACTTTGATGGCATCGTCCTCATCGCTTTCATCTGTTTTTTGCGCGGGGAGCAGTGCGAACACGGCATCGAGCAAATCGCCCGTGCCATGCCCGTGCACACTCGAAACAGGCATAGGATCGCCCAATCCGAGGTTGTAAAACTCATAAAGACACGCGGGCGTTTCGCCGACGGCATCACATTTGTTCACGCAGAGCACCACGGGCTTGCCGCTTTTGCGCAGAAGACTTGCGACCTCCTCATCGTTTGCCGTCACGCCGCATTGCAGGTCAACCAAAAAAAGAATGGCATCCGCCGCGTCAATCGCGAGCTGTGCCTGGCGGCGCATCTGCGTTAAGATGATGTCGTCGCTGTAAGGCTCAATGCCACCCGTGTCGACAAGCAACACAGATTGTCCCAGCCATTCCGCGTCGCCGAAAAGCCTGTCGCGCGTCACGCCGGGCGTGTCGTCCACAATGGCGCGGCGCGTGCCTGTAAGTTTGTTGAACAACGTGGATTTGCCCACGTTCGGTCTGCCGACAATGGCAACCACCGGTTTCATTCCATGCTCCATTCTGCTTGCGGGTTAACCCCGCCGATCATTTCAGTTACGCCCAGCACGGCGCGCAACAGTTCGATGCCGCCGTTTGGCACGGCGCAAACTTGCACATTGCCGAGGGATCGGCTGATGCCGTTCAAATCCATGCCGTCGAGCGTAATATCTCCCTCGTGCCGCAAAACGCACGCGGGCAAAAGCAACGCGTCGCCCAACGGCTTGTCCTGCAATTGGCGGATGATATCCCGGCCCGTCAAAAGCCCCGCCACGGTGATTTGTTCGCCGAAGAAGCGATTTTCGATCGCAAAAACTTCTACCCTTACAGTATGCCATATTTTTTGGATTTCGTCAACCAAAAAACGCAAAAGCGGCGCGGCGGCTTTTCCCGTTGCAACCGTAACACTGCGCTTGAGATCAAGCGGCGCGCGCGCAAACAAACCGTGCGTCACGTTTTCATCTTGCAGACATTGCAAAAAATCGCCGCGCAAAGAAGCCCATAGCCCGACACCGTTTTCAATCTGACGGAACGTGCCATAATACGCATCGCCGGGGATTTTGCGCCCCGCAAGCAAAAAGAACTCGTCTGAGCAACAATATTCGGCTTCGGGCGGCATCAGCTTGCGGTATTTGTCGAAGCAATCCAACACGGCGATCGCTTCGCTTTGCGTGAATGCTCGCAAGTGCGGCAGATCGTCGCGGTAGCGTGTCAATCCAACGGGTACGGCAGCGACGCTCTGCGCGGCGTTGTTCGGCAACGCAAGGATTTTTTGCAACGACTCCTCCAGCGCGGCGCCGTCATTCCATCCGGGGCAGAGCACAAGCTGGATGTTCAGCGCAATGCCGGCGGAGGCAAGGCGTTCCAGCCAGCGCAAGCTATCACCCGCCTTTGGATTTTTCATCATCCGCACACGCAAATCGGGGTTCATCGTGTGCACCGAAACATTGACGGGTGAGAGCCGCATTTCAATGATACGCGCAACATCTGCTTCGCTCAAATTGGTCAGTGTGATGTAGTTGCCGAACAAAAAACCCAAGCGCGGATCGTCGTCTTTGCAATATAAACTATCGCGCAATCCCTTGGGCATTTGGTCGATAAAGCAAAACACGCAGTTGTTTTTGCAGTGACGCTGCCCGTCAAAGAGTTGTTCGGCAAAGACCAATCCCAAATCCTCATCTTCACCCTTGCGCAGGTGCCGCACATACTCTTTGCCCGCCGGGCGTTTGCATCGCAAGGTGAGTTTTTCGGACGCTGTATAAAATTCATAATCCAAAAAATCGTTGATCGGTCGCCCGTTGATGGACAGCAAACAATCGCCCGCCGCGATTTTTTTGCGCGCGGCAAGAGAGTTTGGTTGAATTTGCCGAATAATCGCAGACATACTTTGCGCTTTCTTTTTTCATTCTCATTTTTTCATTCTCTTTTTCCCATTCTCAATGACAAAGCCTCGCCGCCGCCGGCGGATCAAGATAAACCGTCGCATCGGCATGATCGCGCAGGGCGGTCGCGGGGCAGCGCGGCGAAACTTCACCCTCCAGCATCGTTTTGACGGCATCCGCTTTAGAACTGCCCGTGGCGATCAAGATAATCTTTTTTGCCCGTAAAATCGCGCCAACACCCATTGTCATGGCGTATTTTGGCATGGGGACATCGTCAAAATAGATGGAATTTGCCGCAATGGTGCTGGGCGTGAGGGCGGTTTTGTAGGACTCGACCGTGAAATTTTCGGCCGGCTCGTTGAAACCGATGTGCCCGTTGCGCCCTATGCCGAGCAATTGCAAATCAATGCCGCCGCACGCTTCAATCGCCGTGCGGTAACGTTCGCTTTCGGCAAACTCATCGGTTGTGTTGCCGTCCAAAAAGTCAATGTGCGCGGGCGGCAAATCGATGTGCGCAAAAAGCTCCTGCAACATGAACTGATAAAAACTGTTTTTGTGCGCGCGCGGCAAATCGCAGTATTCGTCCAAATTGAACGTGCGCACGCTACTGAAACTGACGTTTTTCGCCTTGTATTGCGCAATCATGTACTGATAGGTCGGGATGGGCGTCATTCCCGTCGCAAGCCCGAAAACGGCGTTCGCTTTTTCGCGCGCCAACGCGCAAAATTGTTCGCCGACCGCACTGCCGATCCGTTCTTCATCATCCAAAACAACTACTTTCATGTGCATATTCCTCTCAATTCACTAAGATTGTATATCCATTAGCAACGCGGCAAACTGCTTGAGCGCCATCTGCCGGTGGCTGATTGTGTCTTTTTGCGCGTCGCTGAGTTCCGCCATGGTTTTGAGCGGGCTGGCATACGGGATAAAAACGGGATCATACCCGAAGCCGTTCTCCCCTTTTGGCGCAAAGCCGATTCTGCCCTCGCAGCAACCCTCCGTCGCACATGCTTTGCCGCGCGGAAAAACACAACAAATGCTACAAACAAAACGCGCCGTGCGATCTTTTTCGGGAATTCCCTCCATCATTCGCAGCAGTTTTGCAATGTTCGCGTTGTCGTCGCCGTGTCCTCCCGCAAAACGCGCGGAACAAACCCCCGGCGCACCGTTCAACGCGTCGACGCAAAGACCCGAATCATCGCCGATGCAGGGCATTCGACTTGCCGCACAGCCCGAAGCCGCCTTTAAACGCGCGTTTTCGGCGAACGTTTGTCCCGTTTCTTCCACATCGGGCAAATCAAACGGCAAATCCATCGGCGCAATCACTTTGATTCCAAGCGGAGCAAGCAAACGCTGAAGCTCCGCGCATTTATCTTGATTTTTTGTGGCAAGCAAAAATGTCAAATCAATCGCCGTCCAATCCAAAAAGCGCGTTAGCAAAACCATGCGCGTCAAAGGGATGCAGGTCGTCAATTTGTTCGCCCACACCGATGAATTTGACGGGCAGACGCAGTTCGTGCTTGAGTTGCAATACCACGCCGCCCTTTGCCGTGCCGTCCAGTTTTGTGAGTATAATCCCCGTCACTTCGGCGATTTGGGCAAATTCTTTTGCCTGATTGACGGCATTCTGTCCTGTCGTCGCATCCAGAACAAGCAAAACCTCGCGGTCGGAATAGGGCAGTTCGCGGTCGATGACGCGATAGATTTTTCCAAGTTCTTCCATCAGATTTTTTTTGTTGTGCAGCCGCCCCGCCGTGTCGCAGATGATGATGTCGGCATTGCGGGCTTTTCCCGCCTGAATGCTGTCGAACACAACCGCCGCGGGATCCGCGCCCTCTTTGTGCTTGACAATCTCGACTTCGGCGCGTTGCGCCCAAATTTCCAGTTGATCAATCGCCGCCGCGCGGAATGTATCCGCCGCGCCGAGGAGCACTTTTTTGCCGTCGCGCTTGAACATGGCGGCCAACTTGCCGATGGACGTCGTTTTGCCAACGCCGTTGACGCCAATCACCAAAACAATGGCAGGCATGGTGATCATATCCACCGCTTCGCCGCCCGTGAGGAGGTTGGCAACAATGTCGCGCATGGCGGCTTTGACCCCGCTTGCGCTGCGAATTTTTTGCTTTTTCGCGCGTTCGCGGAGTTGCCCAATCACACGCTGTGCCGTTTGCATGCCCGCGTCGCTCATGATCAGTATTTCTTCCAACTCGTCGAACACGTCGTCGGTTAGTTCATCACTACCGTCCACCGCCGCGTCAATCGCGCCGCCGATGGAATCCCGCGTCTTTTTAAGCCCTCGTGAAAAGCGAGAAAAAAAGCCCATATGTCTCTCCTGTATTCCTTACAAATCCAACGTTTGCATGCGTTCCACCGCCGTTTGCGTGCGTTCCGCCGTGCCAAAACCCGTCAAGCGGAAGTAACCCTCCCCTGCCGGTCCAAATCCGCATCCGGGCGTGCCGACGACTTGCGCCTGGTTCAAAAGCATATCAAAAAAACCCCATGAATCCGCGCCGTCCGGCACTTTGACCCAAATATACGGCGAATTCACGCCGCCCCAAACCGACAATCCAATGGATTGCAAGCCCGTTTTGATCACATTGGCGTTGCGCAGGTAGTATGTGATTGTTTCGCGCACCTGCGCGCGCCCCTCTTGGGTGAAAGTCGCCTCCGCGCCCCGCTGTGTGATATACGACACGCCGTTAAACTTCGTCGCCTGCCTGCGGTTCCACACGGCATTGACGGAAACGCCGCCGCGCACCAGTTCTTTCGGCACGACCGTGTAGGCGCAACGCACACCCGTGAAGCCCGCGGTTTTCGAAAAACTGCGAAACTCCACCGCGCACGTCTTCGCGCCCTCAATTTCGTAGATGCTACGCGGCAAATCCTCCGTGATAAACGCTTCGTACGCGCCATCGAACAGCAAAATCGCACCGTTCTCGTTCGCCCAATCCACCCAAGCCTGCAATTGGCTTTTATTCATCGCCGTGCCCGTCGGATTGTTCGGCGAACACAAATAGACGATATCCGCATGCCTTGATGGCAAACGCGGCAAAAAACCGGCGGATTCGCCGCAATCTAAATAGAGTAAATCGCTCCAATGACCGTCCTCCAGCAAATACCCCGCGCGCCCCGCCATCACGTTCGTGTCAACATACACGGGATAAATCGGATCGCAAACGGCGATAACGTTACCCGCGCCGAAAACATCGCCAAAATTACCCGTGTCGCTCTTCGCCCCGTCGCTCAAAAAGATTTCGTCAACGGAGACGTTCACGCCGCGCAGGGCGTAATCCGCTTGGATCGCCTCTTCCAAAAAGATTTGACCGTAATCGGTTGGATATCCCCGAAAGGTCTCCGCCGCGCCCATTTCGGCGACCGCCTTTTGCATGGCGGCAATGGAAACCGCGGGCAATGGGCGCGTCACATCGCCGATTCCCAAACGGATGATGTCCGCTTGCGGATGTTCTTCTTGATAGGCACGGACTTTTTTACCGATATTAGCAAACAAATAGCTCGCCTGCAGTTTTTGAAACTGCGGATTGATCGTCATCATGATTCCTCCAAAAAAAATGTGCCCGTGCAGATTTCGGCGGCGGGACCCGTTTTAAAAATCGTATTTTTTACGCTGTCCCAGCGGATCACCAAATCGCCGCCCGGCAAATGAATTGTAATATTCGTATCTTTTTGGCAATCGCCCGTAAAAACCGCTGCCGCCGCCGCCGCGCAAGCGCCCGTGCCGCAAGCGAGCGTTTCACCCGATCCGCGCTCCCAAACGCGCATGCGCAAGGTGTTTTGATCAATCACCTGCACAAATTCCGCGTTCACGCGGTCGGGAAAACGCGGGTGACGCTCAAACAGGGGACCTTTTTCGGCGACGGGATAACACTGAACGTCCTCCACAAAAGTGACACAGTGCGGATTGCCCATCGAAACGCAAACGGTATCGTATGCCGTGCCGTCGGCAAGCAGGATCTTTTGCTCCGCAGGTTCTTCAAAAACAGGCGCACCCATATCCACGCGCGCCGCAAGCACCTTGCCGCCGTCGATTCGCATCGTCACGGTTTTGATGCCGCCAAGGGTTTCGATCGCAACAGGATTTTTGTTGGTCAATCCGTGCTCGAACACATATTTGGCAACACAGCGTGTCGCGTTGCCGCACATTTTGGCTTCGCTGCCGTCAGCGTTGAAAATGCGCATCTTAAAATCGGCGGTCTCACTAGGGCTAATCAGAACCAATCCGTCGCTGCCAACGCCGAAACGGCGATCGCTCACGCGAACGGCAATCTCGGGCAGACGCGCTTCGTCGAGCCGTTCTTCAAAACAGTTGACGTAAATATAGTCATTCCCCGCGCCATGCATTTTTGTAAAACGCATCCGTATCCTCCTCAATCAATTTTCCTGCGCCGCCTTGGTGATCTCCTGAACAGCTTTGCGCAGGGATGAATCATAGGCAAGGGCTTCGCGGATTTCGCGCAGAGCATACACGACCGTGGAGTGATCGCGGTCGAACTCATTGCCGATCGCCTTTGTCGGCAAACCTGTTGTTTGGCTGATGACATACATCGCCACTTGCCTCGCACGGGAAATTTCGGCACTGCGCCGCTTGGAACGCAGCTCGCTGATGGTGAGCTGATAGTTGCGGGCCGTTTCCTCAATCACGCGTTCAACCGTCACCGAAACGGGGCGTTCTTCGCTGAGCAAATCGTTGGCCGCTTGCTGTGCGGTCGCCAAATTGACGGACAATCCGCGAAATTCGACCATCGCCTGCAACTGATTGACCACGCCTTCCAACTGACGAATGTTGTTTTTGAGCGTGCGCACAAAATAATCCACAACGTCGTCGGGGAGATGCAATCCGATGCTGTCGGCTTTCTTTTTGACGATCACCA
>JAITDE010000098.1 GCA_031282735.1 Oscillospiraceae bacterium
GGCATCCGGCGGGGAGCGCGTATGAAAACGGCGATGTGAATATTCCGTCGCCGGAGGCACTGTTGCGCAACCTATTGCTGGGCAACGGCTATTTTCAGCGGACGTTCGGTGTGCGTTGCAAGGATATTTTTCTGCCCGATTGCTTTGGTTTTGGGACGGTTCTGCCTAGCGTCGCCGCGCATTCCAATTTGCTGGGCTTCGCGACGACGAAACTGATGCAGGATACCCATGCCCGCCCGCCGTTTGCATACGGCAGATGGCGGGGTGTCGACGGCAAAGAGATCTTCGCCGTGCCTGACGCGCACGACTACAACACAAGCCTAAAAAAGGCGCGCGAACATTTTGTGTTGCGCCGTAACCTGCGCGTGTGCGAAAGGCGCGGGATTTTTCCCGCGGCATATACCCTGCACGGCGTGGGCGATCAAGGCGGCGCACCCAAGGAGGAAAGCGTCCGCACGGTTTGCGGAGAGATACAAGCAAACAGCGCGGAACGTGTGCAGGTTCGCAGCGCCGCAAGTGACCGCATCTTCCGCGATTTGTCGGAATTGCCCGCCGCCGAACAGAAAGCGTTGCCCGTTTATTGCGGCGAATGGCTGATGACGGATCACGGCGTTGGATGTTACACGGCGCGAACGTGGAGCAAGCGATGGAATCGCCAAGCTGAGCAGTTGGCGGACAGAGCCGAACGCGTCAGTTGCTTTGCGGCGTTTTTGGGGCGAACACACTACCCCGCCGAAGCGTTGAACGCCGCGTGGAAGCGCGTGATCGCGCATCAATTCCACGACGATATCACAGGCACGTCGAACGAAATCAGCTACGCGCGGAACTGGAACGATCTATACATTGCACAACTGCAATTCGCGGAAGCGGAACGCGCGGCCGCTTCGTTCATATCCCATACATTGGATACGGGCTTTGCCGTTGGGCGGTGTGTCCTTGTGAGCAATCCGACCCAATGGGTGCGCAACGAGACTGCGGAGATTCGTCTGCCGTTCCCCCTGCAGGGCAGTTATGTGCGCGTGACGGACAAAAACGGGCATGCCGTGCCGTCCCAGTTGGATGCCGCAAAATCCAAGGCGCGTTTTGCGGTATCCATCCCGCCGATGAGCGTTGTTTTGTATGACGTGCAAATCAACGATTCTCCATTCGCGCGGGATACGGGGCTGCGCGTTGCGCCCGGTTGCATCGAAAACAAACATTTGCGGGCGTTGATCGACGGCAACGGCGACATCGCCTCGCTTTTTGACAAGCGCACGGGGGCGGAGACGCTCAAAGCCCCTGTGCGCCTTGCGCTCTTCGATTTTGACGGCAGCGAACCGTGGCCCATGTGGGAACTCGGTTACAAAGAAATCAAACGCCGCCCAAAGGAATATCCGCAAAACCCTCGTATACGCGTGATCGACGACGGCGCGGCATATGCCGCGATCGAAATCGTGCGCGAGGCGCGGTCGTCGGTCTTTCGGCAAGTGATATCGCTGGATGCCGACGGCACGTATCTGCGCGTACACAACGATTTTGACTGGCACGCACTGCGCACACTCGCAAAAATAGAGTTTGTGACGACCGCATCGAACCCAATGGCGGCATATGACACGGGCTTTGGGATTGTCACGCGCCGAAACAGTTCCAAGCGGCTCTACGAAGTTCCCGCGCAACAGTGGGCGGATATCACCGACAAAAGCGGCGCATTCGGGCTGACCATCCTGAGCGACAGCCGCGCGGGATGGGACAAACCCAACGGCAATACGTTGCGATTGACGGCGGTTTACACGCCAAAATCCGGCTCGCGGGGCGCGGCGCATGTGTTGGATTTTGGACGCACGCGCTTCGATTTTGGGCTGTTCCCCCATGCGGGATCATGGCGGAACGGCGCGTCGGAGGCAGGCGTTTGTTTCGGTCAGCCGTTGGCGACGTTTTTCGCGCCCGATTCATCCAATAAACCGTGTGCATGCCGCAACCGGCGGCATACATTCGGCGCAGTCGGCGGGGATTTTATCATCCGATGCGTCAAACGCGCGGAGAACGCCGCAACGAATGATCCAATCTATATTGTTCGTTTGCAGGAGTCGTCAGGCAAATCCGTGCCGGATGCTTTTTTGACATTCGGCAATGGGATTGTCTCTTTTGAAGAGGTATATGCCAGCGAAGAACCGCGCGCCATACGCAACCGCGCCTTGCTTGCGGATGGGACGTTGCGTTTTTCGCTGGACGCGTCCGAAATCCGCAGTTTTGCGTTGCGTATTGCGCCGATGGGCGGTTTTTCGCCGCCAAAGCAAACGCAAATTGATTTGCCGTGGAACATCCGTTTGACGCGTGCGCAGGGTGAAGCCGTCGGGCAATCCTCGTTACCCATCGCACTGCCGCAGGAGCAGCTTCCAAGCGCAATCAAACTAAGCGGTGTCCAATACGCGTTGCGCCCAAAAACGCAAAAAAACGCCGTCGTCTGCAAGGCGCAGCAAATTGTATTGCCTGCGGGCAGGGAACTGCGCTTGCTTTTGACGTCGTTCGCCGCCGACAACCGCGCGGCGTTTCTGCTCGGCGGCAAGCCGATTGAAGCGATCGTCCACGCGGCGTTTGAACCCGTTGGAATGGGCGATTTGCCCGACCTCGGTCTCAGCGGATTCACAAAAGAAACGGCAGTACCTGTGTTTGTGTTTCAGCATACGCACATCCCAAAAGACGGCGTTTGGCAGGATGCGATCGGCAAACAGGCTCTGTTGTTTGAAGTCCGTTTACCGCTCAGCGGCAAACCTGAAACGCTGCAATTGCCGAACGCGTCAAGCATCGCGCTGTTCGCGGCGGTCGTCACGAGCGAGCCGTCCGCAAAATGGGGCGCGTGCTGTGCCGATCATCTTGATTTGCGCACCGAAGCGCAAACCAAACCAAATTTGACCGAAGACCAATTAAAAACCGCGCTCACGCCGAATCAATTGCGGAAATCGTTGCAACGAATCCCCTTTTTATTGGCATACGCGCGGCGGCGGATTGCCTTGTGGCTGAAACCTTGCGGCGATTGATCTTTCCGCAGGGTTTGCTTTTTTGACTTGTACGCATATTTTCGGCGTAGCTTCATAAAAATATTGAGTAGAGAATGCCAATATAGGAGGCTCAATATGACAGTGGAAGAAATGCGTCGGCTTGCGGAGATCCTCAAAGCAAAAAACGCGCTGCAAGAGGCCGGCGCGCTGGAACAATTGGCGGAAACAGGCATAAGCGAAGCCCGGCGGCAACAACTGCGCAGCGTGATGGAAGACAAAGAAAAAATGCGCGCGATGCTGCAAAGCGATCAGGCAAAAGCATTCATGAAACACTTGGGGCAACCACTGCCGCAGGATGATTGACGAGGTGCACCGTGGATTTTGATTTTGAACAAATCAGCAGCATGCTCAACGGCATGAGCGAGGAAGATTTGCAAAACCTGACCGAAACCGCGCAAAGCATTTTTGGTGCGTTCGGCACGGCGCGGGAAGAACCTGCCGCAAAGCAACAAACCGCGCCGACAGGCGGAATCGGCGGCATGTTTACGCCCGAATTGCTTGCGACGCTTTCGCAGCTTATGCAACACATGAATCGAAACGATCCGCGCACCGATTTGATTTTGGCGCTCAAGCCGCACTTGAGCAACAAAAGGCAGCATCGCGCGGAACAGGCGATTCAAATGATGAAAATGCTGGATTTGGTTCCGATGTTACAGCAGGCTTTGCAGTAATTTGTTTGATTTCATGGTTGCGTTCCGCGGCTTCCCCTCCCCTGCTGAAATCTTCAATCCGTAAACGAAGGTGAATATCATGCAAAATCCGATCAATCGGCAGGAATTCCTGCGCCAACAGGAAAGAGCGATCGCCGCCGCGCGGGATGCGCAACGCAGGGCGACTTTGCCGCACCCGCCGCGAAACACCGAAACACCAAAACCAATGCCGCGCAATCCAAAGCCGGATCCTGAAATACCCAAACCGAAGCCGCCGCGCCCGCAAGAACCGAAGTTCGATCCGCCTAGGCAATCCATGCCCGATTTGGCGTCGCTCCTCGGCGCGTTTGCCGCGCCTCAAAAACCCCCGCGCGGCGCGGCGCCGGGTCCAAGCGTCGGCAAGATGTTCGACAGCATCAATCAATCCGCGCCAACCGAAGAGGGCATTGATTCGCTCATGCTGATGATGGTGATGCTTATGCTCAAACAAGAAAACGCCGATCAAGGATTACTACTTGCATTAATGTACATAATGATGTAAAATAGAAGTCGAAAACAAAGGAGGTACGTATGACATATCAATACAAGACAAACGGCGTTTGCGCAATTGGCATTGAAGTGGAATTGGATGGCGATATCATCGAACGCGTGACGTTCCAGGGCGGATGCAACGGGAACGCGGCGGGCATTTCATCACTGGTGAAAGGTATGAGCGCGGCTGAAGTCATCAAGAAGTTTCAGGGCACACCGTGCGGACGCAGGGCGACATCATGCCCCGACCAACTGTCAATCGCCCTCAGCGAGGCGATCGACAAGGCGCGGCGCGAAGAAATGGGCGAAAGGAGCGGCGACGCATGAAAAAAAAGCGGACAATCCTAATCTGCGTCATATGCGTTCTGCTTGCGGCGGCGGTCGTTGCTGTGATTGCGATAAGCACGGCAAACGCAGACAAAAAATCCACGTTGCCTGAAACACTGCCCGACAGCGGTGTTTTGGCGATTGCCGTAGCGGCAGATGCCTCAATCGACCTTGATAAAGACAACGTAAGGCTGTTTGAGGACGAAGACGCCATCAAAAAATTTATGGCGGATTATCACTTGCGGTCAAGCGAAGATAAACTGGACATGCATGCTGAATTTGATTTGCCGAACTCGTTTGATTTTGAAAAAAATATGATCTTGTTTTGCTACACGTCTCTCAGTTCGGATTTTTCGCTCAAGGAGTGCTACTACGAACAAAACGGCGGAAGCGTCGCCGTGAGCGCAACGGCGGTGATCACAGATGAGGCAAAACGCTATTACAACCCGTTGCCGCAAGGGTTTTTGCTTGCGATTCCCAAAGAGCGGTGGAATGACGGCGCGTCCGTCCGCTTTGCCGTGACCGAACAAAAATTAGGCGAAACGACGACAGATCCCTACGCGGGGATCGCGAAACTGGAGCTGAAACAGGAAGTAACGAGCGGCGGCGAGGATATCCTTGTGCGCGTGGTGTTTGACGAAGCGTCGAAACACGCGCCAATTGAGAGCGCAACCTATTTTTCGCTCCAAGAATACACCGGTTACAAATGGCGCACGACAATGCTGTTAGACGGCATACTGCCCACCGATGTGCGCGTGGAAACGCAATCAAAAGTTGATTTTTTGCTCAAAATGGATGTCTACGCGCCGCTGACTGTCGGCAAACAATACCGCGTCGTGCTGCAACTGCATCTGGAGGACGGCATCACGCTCAACGCGGCCGTGACGTTTGAAGTCACGCGCTAAGCCCGTAGCGATTGAATGATCGACATGGCGGCGGTTGCGCCCGAAGCAACCGCAATGGATACCTGCGCGAACGCCCCTGTGCAATCCCCTGCCGCAAAAAGACCGGGCAAACCGGTTCGTTGCTTGTCGTCCACTTGAATGGATTCGTTTTTGCCAAGGGTCAATCCGAGTTTTTTTGCAAAATCGTTGGAAGACGCGCTACCCAAGGCGACGAACAGACCGTCGCAAGGTAATTCCCCATCCTCAAGCACAACACGCGACAGCGTCACATCGCCGTCCAATTTCAGGATTTTCCGCGTGCGCACTTCCACGCCGTTCGGCACTTCAAACTGCGGCGGCGCACCGTTGGTGAGCACGGTCACCTCCTTTGCGAGCGGCAAAAGTTCGCTGAGTTCGTGCAGGGCATACGCGCCGCCGCCGAGCACCGCGACGCGACGATTGCGGTATAAAAACGCGTCGCAAACCGCACAATAACTGACGCCTTTGCCTGTAAAAGCGTCAATCCCCGCGATCGACGGCGCCCTTTTGGGCTTACCCGTGGTCAGCAATGCCGTTTTGGCGCGTATCGTATCAATCCCGGCGCATTCGGCGGCGAACGTGCCGTCTTCTTCCCAAATCAGGTTTGTGCATTCCGCCTCCAAAAGCGACGCGCCGAGCGCTTGCGCCTGTGCGCGCCCGATGTCCGTGAGTTCCGCGCCCGTGAGCGGCGTCGGCAATCCAAAGTAGTTTTCGATTTTTTCAGCGCGTTCGAGTGCGCCGCCATCCTTGAAGACAATGGCGGTGCGCAGTCCCGCGCGGCACAAATACAGCGCGGCCGAACATCCCGCCGGACCGCCGCCCAAAATCAGCGTATCAAATTCCATGTTTCCCTCCAAATGCATATCTATAAATTGTACAGATAGGAGTCAAAAATATGCCAATCGTCGTTCATCCCAAAACATTTCAATCTGAGGTTCTGGATGCCAAGAAGCCTGTTCTGGTTGATTTTTATGGGTCAAAATGCATCCCTTGCCGTTTGCAGATGCCCATTTTGCTGGAACTTGCGGAGCAATACGGCAAAAAAATAAAGTTTTGCATGTTCAACACCGACCGAGAACCGAACGAAACGGACGCGGATTTTGAGACAAAATTCCGCACTATTTTGGAATACAGCGTCATGAGCTTGCCAACGCTCCTCATCTTTGCGGACGGAGAATTGCTGCGCACGCTAATCGGTTTGCACACCAAAGAGGATTTGCTGGGGATTTTTGACGAACTAGGCTTGCATCTTGACGAGGACGACTCCGGCGACCGCTAAAATCGCCGAGCCAATCAGCAACGCCAAGATCAAACGCGTTCGCGTTTTTTCAGACATACGCACACCTCCTTGTAATCACCGCAAAGAGTATAGCACATTTTGCGAAAATCGGCAAGCAAAAGATTTTGGGCGGATTTGCCTTGACTCGCGCCGCGTCATGCAGAAAGAACTATGCCGCCAGGTACCCGGCGGTCCGGCATCGGAACAGAATAAACAAATATTTCGCACACAATTTTTAAAAACCGCTTGACAAATCCCGCAACATGCGATATAATGAACTAGTCGGTTTTGGGACGTGGCGGCATAGCTCAGCTGGCTAGAGCATTCGGTTCATACCCGGAGTGTCACTGGTTCGAATCCAGTTGCCGCTACCAAGCTGGACTTATGGTTTTGGTTTCGATTATGCAGGATTTTCAATTGCGCGGCCCGGTGGTCAAGTGGTTAAGACACCGCCCTTTCACGGCGGTAACACGAGTTCGAGTCTCGTCCGGGTCACCATTTTCTTTTTCGGCATATCGAATCAGGCATCCGAAGTCCAGCATCATCGACGGACGCGTAGCTCAGCTGGTTAGAGCGCTCGCTTCACACGCGAGAGGTCCACGGTTCGAGTCCGTGCGTGTCCACCAGAAATCACCTTGTACGAACCGCATCCGGCGCGGCGATCGCCGTGATAGGATGTGGGTTTGTACTGCTAACAAGAATCGGGGCGCGCAGATGATGCGCCCCTTGTTTTTTTTACTCCCTCACAATGCTATCCAATGACATTTTGCCATCGTAGGGGACGGTGTCCACACCGTCCCGCGCGAAAAGCGACACCATCCCACGCGAAACATGCGCGAAATTCACGGGGTTATTCGCGGATGATTAACGCGAAATTTGCGGATGATTTATGGGCGATTTACGAGGTTATTCACGGGGAATTTGCGGGATGATTCGTGGATGATTTGGGGAACAATTTGCGGGCGATTTATGGGCGATTTACGGGGTTATTCACAGGGAATTTACGGGGTTATTCACAGGGAATTTACGGGATGATTTGGGGAACAATTTGCGGGCGATTTGTGTAGGGGACGGTGTCCACACCGTCCCGCGCGAAAACACGACACCGTCCCGCGCGAAAACACAACACCGTGCCGCGCGAAATTTACGGATGATTCGTGGATGATTAACGCGAAATTTGTGAGAAATTTACGAATGATTTACGCGAAATTTATGGGGGATTATTTGTGGGACGGTGTGGACACCGTCCCCTACACAACATTCAAATTCTCCACCGCGCACCAAATCTGAATGCCGTCGCCCAAAGTGCAGACAATCTCTAAAAACCATCAAAAAAGACTTGCAAAAACCACACAAACATGCTATAGACACAGGCAAGCGATTGGCCTCAAATCGGCACAATCAATATACCAATTCCGCTTGACATAGAAACAATAATGTGGTATTATTCCTCCCCCGCCTAAAAGTCAAGCGAAATTTTGCTGATATTCTAATTTCGGATGGTGAA
>JAITDE010000066.1 GCA_031282735.1 Oscillospiraceae bacterium
ACGGCGAAAAACGATACATCCTCGCTCCGCAAGGCTTAAAAGTAGGCGATACGGTTTACGCGGGCGCGGACGCCGACATCAAAGCGGGTAACGCTTTGCCGCTGAGCGCGATCCCCACTGGTACGGTGATCCACAACGTGGAACTTTATCCCGGGCGCGGTGGGCAGTTGGTGCGCGCGGCAGGCAATTCCGCACAGCTTATGGCAAAAGAGGGCGACTTGGCGTTGCTCCGTCTGCCTTCAGGCGAATTGCGCAACGTGTTGGCGCGGTGCATGGCGACGATCGGTGTCGTCGGCAACGGCGACCATGAGAACGTGAAAATCGGCAAGGCGGGGCGTACGCGCCATTTGGGTATCCGCCCGACGGTGCGCGGTTCGGTGATGAATCCATGCGATCACCCGCACGGCGGCGGCGAGGGCAAATCGCCCGTTGGTCGTCCTGGTCCTGTGACACCATGGGGCAAACCCGCGCTGGGATACAAAACGCGCAAACGCAAAAAGGCCAGCAACAAACTCGTCGTAAAACGCCGTAACGGCAAATAGAAAGGAGCACTCACATGAGCAGAGGCGCAAAACTACTTGAGCGCGGACCGTTCGTGCAGGATAAATTGCTTGCGCGCGTTCGCAAACTCAACGAAACTGGGCAAAAGCAAGTGCTCAAAACTTGGAGCCGTGCGTCGACCATTTATCCCGATTTTGTGAGTCACACATTTGCCGTCCATGACGGGCGCAAGCATGTGCCCGTGTATGTCACGGAGGACATGGTGGGTCACAAACTCGGCGAATTCGCCCCCACGCGCACGTACCGTGGGCACGCGGGTTCAAAAACATCAAAGAAATAAGCCGAAAGGAGTGTATCTTCATGCAGGCTACCGCAAAGGTGACCTATGTGCGCATCACGCCCCGCAAGGTGCAGATTGTGCTTGATCTCATCCGTAACCAACCAGTCGACAAAGCCTTGGCAATTTTGCAATACACCCCCAAGGCAGCCGCCGAACCGCTGTTCAAATTGCTTAAATCCGCCATTGCCAACGCGGAAAACAATTTCAACATGGATTCCAATCACCTGTATGTTAGCGAGGCGACAGTTGGCGCCGGTCCGACCCTCAAACGCATGCGCCCGAGGGCAAAGGGCAGTTCCACACGCATCAACAAGAAGACATCACACATCACGCTGGTCCTTCGGGACGCGGAATAAACAAGGAGGAGGCAAACGATGGGTCAAAAAATCAATCCAACCGGTTTGCGAATCGGTGTGATTAAGCCTTGGGAATCCCGCTGGTACGCGAAGAATCAGGTGTTCGGCGACACGCTGGTGGAAGATTATAAGCTACGCGCCTATCTGCTCGAAAAACTTGCGCCCGCGGGTGTTCCAAAAGTTGAAATTGAGCGCGACGCAAAGCGTGTGCATGTCAAAATCCACTGCGCAAAGCCGGGCATGGTGATCGGACGCGGCGGCGCGGAGATTGAAAAACTGCGCCAGATCTGCGAGAAGAAGCTTGGGGGCAAAAAGGTTTCGCTGGATATCATCGAAATCAAGCAACCCGATCTCAACGCGCAGTTGGTTGCCGAGAACATCGCGCAGCAACTCGAAAAGCGCGTGTCGTTCCGTCGTGCGCTCAAGCTTGCCATTGGGCGCACCATGAAGCTTGGCGCGAAGGGCATCAAAACACAGGTTTCGGGACGTTTGGGCGGCGCGGAAATTGCGCGAACCGAACATTATCACGAAGGCACGATCCCATTGCAAACAATCCGTGCCGATATCGACTACGGTTTCGCCGAAGCGAAGACGACTTACGGACGCATCGGCGTGAAAGTTTGGCTATACAAAGGCGAGGTGTTGCGTGCCAACACCACCCGCCAACGCAGGGAAGGGGGCAACCGCTAATGCTGTTACCAAAACGCGTCAAACGCCGCAAAGTCCAGCGCGGACGCATGAAAGGCAACGCAACCCGCGGCAATTTTGTCGCCTACGGCGATTTTGGATTGGCCGCGCTCGAACCCTGTTGGGTGACCGCCAACCAAATTGAAGCCGCGCGTATTGCCATGACCCGCCACATCAAACGCGGCGGTAAGGTCTGGATTAAAATCTTCCCCAACAAGCCCGTTACGGCAAAACCCGCCGAAACCCGCATGGGTTCCGGTAAAGGCTCGCCCGAATATTGGGTGGCTGTGGTCAAACCGGGTCGCGTTTTGTTCGAAATCGCGGGTGTCGACAAAGATTTGGCGCAAGAAGCAATGCGCCTTGCCGCCAGCAAACTGCCCGTGAAATGCAAGTTTGTGACGAAAGAGGAAACGGAGGGTGAGCAGTCATGAATGCCAGCGAAATCCGCTCGCTTTCTTCCAAGCAGTTGGATGCTAAATTGCTTGAGTTGAAAGATGAACTCTTTAAACTCCGCTTTCAGCAGGCAATCAACCAGCTCGACAATCCAATGCGCATTAGCGCCGTGAAGAAAGACATCGCGCGTGTTAAAACCGTTCAGCGCGAACTCGAACTTCACGGAGCCGACTCGTAAGAAAGGGAGGTCAAGCAAGGTATGTCGAGAGAACGAAACCTCAGAAAAACCCGCGTTGGTGTGGTTGCAAGCGACAAAATGGATAAAACCGTGGTGGTTACAGTCAAAGATAAAGTCCCGCATCCGCTTTACAAAAAAATCATCAACCGCACGCTCAAAATCAAGGCGCACGATGAAGAAAACGCCTGCGGCATCGGCGACCGCGTTCTTGTGATGGAAACCCGTCCGCTGTCGAAAGATAAGCGTTGGCGCGTGGTCGAAATCCTTGAGAAAGCGAAATAAACAAGATTTTTGGAGATGCCAAACAACATCTGCCAGCTAAAATCGAAAAGCCTATAGCCAGACGGCTATAGCCTAATGTCTAGTAAGGGAGGCTACACTGTGATTCAACAGCAGAGTTACCTCAAGGTTGCCGACAACACGGGCGCGAAGGAGATTATGTGCATTCGCGTTTTGGGTGGAACAGGCCGGAGGTATGCCAATATCGGCGACGTCATCGTGGCATCTGTCAAGAAGGCGACGCCGGGCGGCGTGGTAAAAAAAGGCGATGTGATCAAAGCGGTGGTCGTTCGCACAGCCAGCGGATTGCGCCGCGACGACGGCACTTATATCCGTTTTGACGAAAATGCCGCAGTCATCATCAAAGACGACAAGACCCCCAAAGGCACCCGCATTTTCGGACCGGTCGCCCGTGAGCTTCGCGAGAAAGAATATCTCAAGATCCTCTCGCTTGCGCCGGAAGTACTTTGAGGCGGGAGGAGAAAACAATGAGTGATACAGTTGGCAAGGTGCATGTGCATAGCGGCGACGAAGTGGTTGTCATCAACGGAAAATACCGTGGCAAACGCGGCGAAGTGCTGGAAGTCAGCCCCAAAGAAGGCAAAGTGATCGTCAAAGGCGTGAACATCGTCACCAAACATGCCAAACCCCGCAAGCAGGGCGAACAAGGCGGTTTGCTTAAGGTGGAAAGCGCGCTTTACGCGTGCAAGGTGCAGTTGATTTGCCCCAAATGCCACCGTCCCACGCGCATTGGTCACACTTTTAAGACCGAAAAAGACAAAATCGTCAAATACCGCAAGTGCAAGCATAGCGATTGCGGCGCAGAATTTAAGTAAGGGAGGATCATGGCACTATGGCAGCAAGACTGCAAGAACTTTATAAAGAAACCATTGCGGCAAAGCTCATGGAGAAATTTTCATACAAAAGCGTCATGCAAATCCCGAAACTCAACAAAATCGTCGTCAACGTCGCCTGCGGCGAAGCGCGCGACAACCCGAAGATGCTTGACGCGATCGTCGCCGATTTGAAAGCGATCACAGGTCAGAAGCCCGTGCTCTGCAAGGCGAAAAAGAGCGTGGCAAACTTCAAGCTCCGCGAGGGCATGGTGATCGGCGCGAAAGTGACACTGCGCGGCGACCGTATGTATGAGTTCCTCGATCGGTTTTTCAGCATCGCGCTCCCTCGCGTGCGCGACTTTCGCGGGATCAACCCTGACAGCTTCGACGGCCGCGGCAACTACTGCATGGGCATCAAGGAGCAATTGATTTTTCCCGAGATTGATTACGATAAAATTGACAAAGTGCGCGGTATGGACATCTGTTTTGTGACGACCGCGAACACCGACGAAGAAGCCCGCGAACTGCTCGCCTTGTTTGGCGCGCCGTTCACCAAATAAGGAGGGAATGTTGTGGCAAAAACATCCATGAAAGTGAAGCAGGCGCGTCCCGCAAAATTCTCTTCGCGCGCTTACAGCCGTTGCAAGATCTGCGGTCGCCCCCATGCGTATTTGCGCAAATACGGTGTCTGCCGCATTTGTTTCCGCGAACTCGCGCACAAAGGGCAGATCCCGGGTGTTAGAAAGGCAAGCTGGTAAATTTTAGACTTTTGACTGAAGACCTTAGATTGCGGATACGGGTTGTTACGGTGTCTGATCTTTTGCGTCTCATGTCTCGTGTCTACCATCTACCATCTAGTAAGGAGGAACGGTATGCAAATCACAGATTCCATTGCCGACATGCTTACGCGTATTCGCAACGCGAACGACGCGAAGCACGACACGGTGAAAATCCCCGCATCCAATATCAAACGCGCGATTGCGCAGATTTTGCTGGACGAAGGGTATATCCGCAATTTTCGTGTGCACGACGATGGCAAACAAGGCGTGATCGAGGTCATTTTGAAGTATGGCCCGAACAAGTCGAAAGTCATCACCGGCTTGCGCCGCGTTTCAAAGCCCGGTTTGCGCATTTATTCGGGTTGCGACGAGATCCCGAAAGTCATGCGCGGTCTTGGCATTGCGATTCTTTCCACGCCGCAGGGCGTTATGACCGACAGAGCCGCCCGCAAAGCCAACGTTGGCGGTGAGGTTTTGGCATTTATTTGGTAAAGGAGGTGCTGTAAAATGTCACGTATCGGACGATTGCCGATTACAATCCCGGACGGTGTGACTGTCAAAATCGACAGCAGCATCGTAACGGTTACGGGCGCGAAAGGCACTTTGACGCGCACGTTTCATCCGAATATCACAGTTGCGCAGGAGGGCGGTGTTCTTCAAGTGACGCGCCCCAACGACGAACCGCAAAACCGCGCGTTGCATGGTTTGACCCGCAGTCTTTTGGCCAATATGGTCACAGGTGTTTCGGCGGGATTCAAAAAGGATTTGGAAGTCAACGGCGTTGGTTACCGCGCGGCGTTGCAAGGCAAGGAGCTTGTGCTCACCGTCGGTTATTCGCATCAAGTCACCATGACACCGCCGGAGGGCATCGAAATTCAAGTGCCCGCGCCGAACAGAATCAGTATTTTGGGTAGCGACAAACAGCGCGTGGGTCAGTTCGCCGCCGAGGTGCGCGAAAAACGTCCGCCTGAGCCATATAAGGGCAAGGGCATCAAATACGCCGCCGAAGTCATCCGCCGCAAAGAGGGCAAGACTGGTAAAGGCAAGTAAGGAGGCAAGACGCAATGGTATCTAAAAAAAGCAGCAACATCGCGCGCAAACGCCGCCAGACGCGTGTGCGCGGGAAAATCCAAGGCACAGCCGCGCGCCCCCGCCTGAACGTCTTCCGTTCGCTGGAGCATATTTATGCGCAACTGATCGACGATACGGCAGGTGTAACCCTAGCGGCGGCCGCGAGCACCGAAAAAGAGTTTGAAGCCTATGGCGGGAACAAAGCCGCCGCGCGCAAAATCGGCGAGTTGATTGCCGCGCGCGCAATCCAAAAAGGCATCAGCGAAGTTGTTTTTGACCGCGCCGGCTATGTGTACCACGGCAGGGTGCAGGAACTCGCCGAGGGCGCACGTGCAGGCGGGCTGAAATTCTAAAGAAGAGGAGGAAATCCACTTGGCTATGATTGATGCAACGGGATTGGAACTGACCGAACGGGTCGTCGCCATTAACCGTGTATCCAAAACCGTGAAGGGCGGACGCATCTTCAAGTTTGCCGCTCTGGTTGTCGTCGGCGACGGCAAAGGCATGATCGGCTTTGGCTTGGGTAAATCGGGCGAAGTTCCCGATGCTATCCGCAAAGGTATTGAAGACGCGAAAAAGAACCTCTTCAAGGTCGCTCTGCGCGGCACGACCATTCCCCACGAAGTGCTGGGCAAGTTTGGCGCGGGCGTCGTCCTGCTCAAACCGGCACCTCCGGGCACAGGCGTTATCGCGGGCGGTCCTGTTCGTGCCGTTGTCGAGACAGTCGGCATTCGCGACATCCGCACGAAAGCATTACGTTCCAACAATCCGTGCAACGTGGTTCGCGCAACCATGCAAGGTCTCGCGCAACTGCGTAACGCTGATGAAGTCGCGGCGATCCGCAACCGCAGTGTTAGTGAAATTTTAGGTTAAGGAGGGCACAACTGATGGCAGATACAATTCAGGTCAAACTTGTGAAGAGCCTGATTGGCAGCAAAAAGAACCAACTCGCCACCGCTCGTGCGCTCGGATTACACAAAATCGGCGACACGAGTGTGCAGCCGGACAATGACGCAACACAGGGAAAAATCCGCGTATTGCGCCATTTGCTGGAAGTTACGTCCGCCGAAGGAGGTGCGACCGCATGAGATTACATCAACTTTCCCCGGTGGCAGGTTCGACCAAAGAGCGCAAGCGCGTTGGGCGCGGACATGGTTCAGGTCAAGGCAAAACGGCGGGCAAGGGTCACAAGGGTCAAAAGGCTCGCGGCGGCGTGAAGGGCGCGGCGTTTGAAGGCGGTCAATTACCGTTGGCGCGTCGTTTGCCGAAACGCGGCTTCAACAACATTTTCCGCACTGAGCACGCGATCGTGAATCTTTCCGTGCTTGAGGAACGCTTTGACGCGGGTGCGGTGGTTGATGCCGACGCATTGAAAAGCGTGGGCGCAATCAAAAAAACATTGGACGGCGTAAAAATCCTTGGAAATGGTGCGCTGAGCAAGCCGCTCACGGTCAAAGCGGCGGCGTTTTCCGCCTCGGCAAAAGCGGCAATTGAGGCGGCAGACGGAACGGCGGAGGTGGTATAGATGCTCCAGACGCTTATTCAGGCTTGGAAAATTGCGGATCTGCGTAAAAAGTTGCTCTTCACCGCATTCATTTTGCTGGTGTTTCGCATTGGATCGTCAATCACCATCCCGTTTGTGCAACTTGTGGGGGATCAAGGCATTATCGCCGATGTGAACAACGACAATTCGTTTTTGTCTTACCTCAACATGATGACAGGCAATGCTTTCAACTACGCGACGATTTTGGCCATGTCCATCACGCCGTATATCAACAGTTCCATCATCATGCAGTTGTTGGCCGTTGCAATCCCCGCCCTTGAGCGTTTGCAAAAAGAGGGCGAAGAGGGACGCAAGAAAATCGCCACAATCACCCGCTATGTGACCATCGGATTGGGTTTGATGCAGAGCACAGCGTATTATTTCTTCCTGCGCAACCAAGGATTTTTGATGGGCGATGCCAACGGCAACGCGTTCACGGGATTTTTCATGGTGCTTGAGGCGCTGGTGATCATCTTTGTGCTCACTGCGGGTGCGGCGGTGACCATGTGGCTGGGCGAACGGATTACCGAAAAAGGCATCGGCAATGGTGTGTCCATGCTCCTCTTTGCGGGAATTGTCGCGCGTATACCCCAACTTGTGACCGTGCTGTTTTCCCCCAAAGACGGTTATATCCGCCACGGCGGACCGTACTACTTCCTCGCGCCGATTGCGGGTTTGAGCCTGCTTGCTATGGTTGCGTTCATTGTGTGGATGGATAACGCGGAACGCCGCATCCCCGTGCAATACGCCAAACGCGTGGTCGGACGCAAGATGTATGGCGGGCAGAGTACGCATATTCCAATCAAGGTGAACATGTCGGGCGTTATGCCGGTCATTTTTGCAAGCTCGATTTTGTCCTTGCCGCCGACAATTCAAATGTTTATCGCCGCGCCGGCAGACGGCTCGTTTTGGGCGGGATTTTTCAAGGTGTTCGAGAACACCAATCCCGTTTATGCTGTGATCTATTTTGTGCTGATCATTGGATTTGCCTACTTTTATGCAAGCATCCAGTATGATCCCGTCGAAATGTCCAACAACATCCGCAAAAATTCGGGTACGATCCCGGGCTATCGCCCCGGTCAGCCGACTGCGGATTACATCAAGCGCATTTTGAGCCGTATCACGTTACTCGGCGCGTTAATGCTCAGCGTGGTGGCGTTGTTCCCCATCGTTTTCTCGTTGATTGCCAATGGCATTCTTGCGCTGGCGAACCTCACCGTGTCCGACGGTGCCGGCGGCACGACCCCGGCAACCATGAGCATTGCCATGGGTGGTACGTCCATCATCATTATGGTAGGCGTCGCGCTCGAAACGGCGAAACAGCTTGAAAGTCAAATGATGATGCGTCACTACAAAGGCTTTTTGGATTGATTTTCATAATTGATTGATTTGAGTAGGAGTTTCGGTTTGATCATTCTCAAAACCACGCGGGAGCTTTCCTTGATGCGCGATGCAGGGCGCATTGCCGCCGAGGCATTGCTTCGCACGGGTGAGGCCGTCAAGCCGGGTATGACTACCCAAGAACTCAACCAAGTTGCGCATGATTTTATCATCAAGGCGGGAGCCGTGCCGACGTTTTTGCATTACAACGGTTTTCCCGCAAGCGCGTGTATTTCGGTCAATGACGAAGTGATCCATGGCATTCCGGGCAAGCGGGTTTTGCGCGATGGCGATATTGTCAGCATCGATTTGGGCGCGACCTACCGCGGTTATGTAGGCGATACCGCCGCGACATTCGCGGTCGGGGCGTTCAGCGAAGAGGACGAAAGGCTTTGCCGTGTGACGCGCGAGAGCTTGCACCTTGGTATTGCCGCCGCTGTTCCCGATGGCAGGTTGGGCGACGTGAGCGCGGCGGTGCAAAAGCACTGTGAGGAAAACGGTTACAGTTTGGTGCGGGAATACACGGGGCATGGTGTCGGCAAGGATTTGCACGAAGATCCAAGTGTTCCGAATGTCGGAACGCAAGGCAGGGGTTTGTGGTTGCGCGCCGGAATGACGATCGCCATCGAACCGATGGTCAATGCCGGCAAAGCGGCAATTCGCGTTTTGCCAGACGGTTGGACGGTACTCACTGCCGACAAGCAAAAATCCGCGCATTTTGAGCATACCATTGCAATCACGCCGAATGGGCCCGTGATTATGACCAGTGTTTGAGGGCGGGCAATGGAGTATGAACGCGGTATGGTTGTGCGATCGGTCGCGGGACGCGACAAAGGTTATTTGCTTTGCGTGATCGGCGAGACGCGGGATTGCGTTTTGGTTTGTGACGGCAAAGAACGCAAATTACAAAAACCAAAGCGAAAAAATAAAAAACATATTCAGTCAGTGGCTTTTACGCTCCCCGAAGGAACGTTGCGCGGCAATAAACGGTTGCGCAAAACCCTGAATCGGCTGGCGCAAAATCCCACGCATCTGCTAGAAAGGGGCAGCGAATGTCCAAGGACGACATGATTGAAGTCGAAGGCGTGGTGCTTGAGGCACTGCCCAACGCAACCTTTCAGGTAGAACTGCAAAACGGACACATCGTTTTGGCGCATATTTCGGGCAAACTGCGCATGAATTATATTAAAATTCTGCGTGGCGACAAAGTGACGATCGAAATGTCGCCGTATGATTTGACCCGAGGGCGAATCACATGGCGAAGTAAATAAACATCCAGTTGCAACAGGGAAGGATTGGTAGCAATGAAAGTCAGACCTTCAGTGAAGAAGATTTGCGAAAAATGCAAGATTATCCGTCGCAAGGGGCGCATCATGGTCATCTGTGAAAACCCCAAGCACAAGCAACGCCAAGGCTAATTTGGCGGAAAAGAAGGAGGTGCGATAACCATGGCGCGTATTTCAGGAGTGGATTTGCCCAGAGACAAACGCATTGAAATTGCGTTGACCTACATTTTGGGGATTGGCAAAACAACGGCGTGTGAAATCATCCAATCCACAGGCGTCAGCCCCGACACCCGCGTGAAAGATTTGACGGAAGACGACGTCGCCAAATTGCGCGATTATATCGACCGCAATTGCAAAGTAGAAGGCGATTTGCGCCGCGAAGTGCAGTTCGACATCAAGCGTCTTGTGGAAATTGGATGCTATCGCGGTGTGCGTCACCGCAAGGGGTTGCCTGTGCGCGGTCAGCGTTCCAAAACAAACGCCCGCACACGCAAAGGACCCAAAAAGACCATTGCAAACAAAAAGAAATAAGCTGTGAGGAGGGAAACAATTGGCAACCAAAGCAACAGGCAAAAAAACAGCAGGCACACGCCGCCGCCGCGAACGCAAAAATATCGAACGCGGTGCCGCGCACATTCAATCCACTTTCAACAACACCATTGTGACCATTACCGACACAGCCGGGAATGCCCTGTCATGGGCAAGCGCGGGCGAAATGGGTTTTCGCGGTTCCAAAAAATCCACACCTTTCGCTGCGCAGACCGCAGCCGAAACTGCGGCAAAAGCGGCGATGGAGCACGGGCTGAAGTTTGTGGAAGTCTTCGTCAAAGGTCCGGGCACAGGTCGCGAGGCAGCAATCCGTGCATTGCAAACCGCGGGGCTTGAGGTCAGTCTGATCAAAGACGTTACACCGATCCCCCACAACGGATGCCGTCCGCCCAAACGCCGCAGAGTCTAGTATTGATCATGGAGGTGTAACATATGTCAAGATACACAGGCGCGGTGTGCAAACTTTGCCGCCGGGAAGGGCAGAAACTCTTTTTGAAGGGCGATCGTTGCTACACGGGAAAATGTGCGCAAGAACGCCGCTCATACGCACCTGGCCAACATGGTCAAGGGCGTAAAAAGCCGACCGAATACAGCATGCAGTTGCGCGCGAAACAGCTTGCCCGCCGTTATTATGGTTTGCAGGAAAGTCAATTTCACAAGTATTACGTGATGGCGTCAAAAAAGCAGGGCGTGACGGGCGAACAATTGCTCGCGATTTGCGAAAGCAGACTTGACAATGTCGTTTATTTGATTGGCTGGGGCAATTCCCGCGCGGAAAGCCGTCAACTCGTCAATCATGGTCACTTTTTGGTCAATGGTCACAAAGTGGATGTGCCGTCCTATTTGCTCCGTCCGGGCGATGTGATCGCAATCAAAGAGTCAAGCCGCGACAGTGAAAAAATAAAAGCGGTTCTTGAAAGCAACGCGTCTCGTCCCGTGCCGCAGTGGCTGGAAGTGAGTCGCGGCGACTATGAAGCCCGCGTCCTCAATCTTCCGGAACGCGAGCAAGTTGCAGCGCCTGTTGAAGAACATCTGATCGTCGAGTTCTATTCCAAGTAAGCTGCACACCGCAATCAAGGTGATCGCCTATGGCGGTTGCCGGCGATGATTTATGTCTCGAAAGGGGGAGGCTTTGGGATGATAGGAATCGAGAAACCCAAAATTGAAATTATTCAGATATCGCCTGATGGAACATACGGCAAGTTTGTTGTGGAGCCTTTGGAGCGCGGATTCGGCATGACGCTGGGCAATTCCCTGCGCCGCGTGCTGCTTTCCAGTCTGCCTGGCTACGCAATCACATCCGCAAAAATCGATGGCATTCTTCATGAGTTTTCCATTATCCCCGGCGTGAAGGAAGATGTCACCGAAATTGTTCTCAACCTCAAAAGTGTGATCCTCAAACTGTATGGCAATGAGGAAAAACGCCTTTATCTTGATGTCGAAACGGCGGGCGAAGTCACTGCGGCGGATATTCAAACCGATTCCGACGTGGAGATCATCAACCCCGATTTGCATATCGCAACGCTTGAAGAAGGCGCGAAGCTTTCCATGGAACTCACCTGCGACTGCGGACGCGGTTATGTTTCAGCGGAACGCAACAAGGATTTGATCCATCCGCCCATTGGCGTGATCGCGATTGATTCCATCTATTCTCCGGTTCTCAAAGTCAAATATACAGTGGACAACACGCGCGTTGGGCAGATCACCGACTACGATCGCCTGACCATTGAAGTTTGGGCGGATGGCACGACCACCGCGCAGGAAGCCGTGTCCCTTGCCGCCAAGATTCTCAATGAACACCTCACGCTCTTCGCCGATCTTTCAGACGAACTCGGCGACACCGAAATCATGATCGTGAAGAGTGACGGACGCAAGGAGAAAATCCTTGAGATGACCATTGATGACCTTGACCTTTCCGTGCGTTCTTACAACTGCCTCAAACGTGCGGGCATCAACACCGTGGAGGATCTCACCGCGAAGACGGGAGACGACATGATGAAGGTGCGCAACCTCGGGCGCAAGTCGCTTGATGAAGTGATTGCGAAGCTCAGTTCGTTGGGGCTGGAGTTGCGCCGCGACGACGATTGACATGCTTTTTGTTTTCAAAGCAAAAAGTGCAGAATTGACTCAAAAGGAGTGTGAACGAAATGCCTGGCAGCAGAAAATTAGGCCGTACCACCGACCATCGCTTGGCGATGCTGCGCGGTCTTGTGACCTATTTGCTCGAAAACGGTCGCATCGAAACGACTGTGACCCGCGCCAAAGAATTGCGCGCGCTTGCCGAAAAGCAGATCACAATCGCGAAAGTGCCGTCCCTTACCAACAAACGCAAGGTGTTGGCGTTTGTGACAAAAGAGGATGTCGTCAAGAAGTTGTTTGACGAAATTGCACCGACATACAAGGATCGCAACGGCGGTTACACGCGCATCATCCGCACGGGCGCACGGCGTGGGGATGCCGCCGAAATGTGCATCATTGAGCTTGTGAAAGCCGACGAGCCAAAAGCGGACGGCAAACGGAAGCCGAAAGACGCAAAATCAACCGCACGCCCAACGCGCGGACGCAAAAACGCGGATTCAGTCGAAGCAACCGCACCCGTGGTGGTCGAAGAAGATCCCCCCGTCGCGGAAGAAGCGGTTCAGGAAGCGATTGCCGAGTAAAAACAACAGCATCTGCGCAAGGCAGTGCGAGGTAGTGAATCTGCCGCGTGCTGCCCTGTTTCTTTTTTGAGAGGGGGAACTCCTGTGGAAACACAAGAACGCGTGTGGCTTTGGGATAACGCGAAAGCGCTTTTGATTTTTTGTGTAGTGGTCGGGCATGTGTTTGTCGCGTCAAGCGGCGGCGATCAATTTGAACGCGGGATTGAACTGATCATCTATTCGTTCCATATGCCGCTGTTTATTCTGATCGCGGGATACTTCGGCAAAAGAGTTGTGACATCAAAAAGTTTTCCGACGCAAAAAATCATCGGATTTTTATCCGTCTACCTTGCGATGAAGGTGTTGCTATATTTATTCGAGGGGATTTTGCGCGGCAGTTTCACGGGAATCAATCTGTCGCTCTTTGAAACCAGCGATGCGCCGTGGTATGTGCTTGCTATGGCAATCTGGATCACCGGCGCGTGGCTGATTTTTTATGTCAATCCCAATATCAACAAAGGAAAACTGCTTTTGTTCGCCATCGTTGCGGGCGTGTTGATTGGTTTTGACGACGACACGGGAGACTATTTGGCGTTGTTGCGCACGGTCAATTTTTTTCCGTTTTTTATTGCGGGCATTTGCTTGAAACCCGCGTGGGTGGAACGTTTGCGCACACCGAAAATACGGTTGCTCGCTTGCGTCGTCGTGTTGCTGGCGGCGTTGCTCATCATTTGGAAAATCCTGTATTTTAGCGACTTATGGCAATTCTTCACTGGACGCCATCGCTATGAAAATATCGCGACCGTTCCAGATTGGTCCGCGCCGCTTTATCGATTAGGGCATTATTTATTTGCGGGGGTGATTGGCGCGAGCGTCATTGCGATTATGCCGAACAGACGCTTGCCGATTGTAACGGTACTCGGTCAGCGCACCATGCAGGTTTATTTTTACCAAACGATCATAACACAAGTGCTGGAATTTTTTGCAATTCCGTCACTGTTGGTTGCAAAATTCCTGTGGCCGGGTGTCCTTTTGGTCTGCGGTGCGGCGGTGATATTGCTGTCGTGGAAACCCATCGGATTGCCCGTCACGTGGCTGTTGCGCGGGCGTTTTCAGTCGCCGAAATCGAAGCGGAAAGAGGTTCTGATATGAATGCAATCTTTGAGCAAATCAGGCAAATCGGCATTGTGCCGGTAATTCAAATCAATGACGCGGAAAAAGCGGTTGATCTGGCCCACGCGCTGTTGGCGGGCGGCATTCCCATTGCGGAAGTCACGTTCCGCACAGCGGCAGGTGAGGAAGCCATACGCCGCATTGCGCGGGAAGCGCCCGAAGTGCTTGTGGGCGCGGGCACGGTGCTGCGTGTTGCACAAGCCGAATCCGCGGTGGCGGCAGGCGCGAAATTCATTGTCAGTCCCGGTTTTTCATGCGATGTCGTGCGGTATTGTGTCGAAAACAATATCCCCGTTTTGCCGGGATGTTCCAATCCCAGTGATATTCAGCGGGCGATCGCTCATCATTTGGATGTCGTTAAATTTTTTCCCGCCGAACAAGCGGGCGGATTGCCATATATCAAGGCGGTTGCGGCGGCATATCCGCAGGTGAGGTTCGTCCCGACGGGTGGGATCAGCGAAAAAAATCTTGCGGCATATTTGGCGAACGAAAAAATTCTTGCCTGCGGCGGCAGTTGGATGGTCCCCGCAAAGTTGATTGACAGCGGCGCGTTTGAGACAATCACAGAACTTTGCGCAAAGGCAATCCAAGCAAAAAAATCTGTTCAAATTTCAAAAGTGATCCCAAAACCGATAAAAATGCCGCGCGTTGTGACGTTCGGCGAATTGATGCTCCGCCTTGCGCCCGAGGGCTATTTGCGCTTTGTGCAAGCGGACCGTTTTCAGGCGACTTTCGGCGGCGCGGAGGCAAATGTCGCGGTGGATTTGGCGTGCCTTGGCGCGAACACCGCTTTTGTGACAAAATTGCCCGCACACGAGATTGGTCAGCTGGCTGTGAATTCGTTGCGCAAATTTGGGGTCGATACGTCTCATATTGTGCGTGGCGGTGCGCGTGTGGGTGTTTATTATGTTGAAAAAGGCGCCTCTCAGCGGGCGTCAAAAGTGATTTATGATCGTGCGGGCGCGGCGATTGCCGAGGCGGATTGCGGCGAATTTGATTGGGATACTATTTTTGACGGCGCGGATTGGTTTCATTTTACAGGCATCACGCCCGCGCTGAGCAAAAATGCCGCCGCTTTGTGTCTTGAGGCTTGCAAAGCGGCCGTTGCCCACGGCGTGCCTGTTTCGTGCGATTTGAATTACCGCAAAAATCTGTGGAGCACTGCGGCGGCAAAGGAGACCATGACCGCGCTTATGCCCTATGTTTCGCTCTGTATTGCCAACGAGGAAGATGCCGCTGATGTGTTCGGCATCCATGCCGAGGGCAGCGACGCGGCGAGCGGCAAATTGAGCGCGGCAGGTTATGCCGATGTCGCCCGCCAACTAAGCGAGCGGTTCAATATCCCGACGATTGCCATCACTCTGCGGCAATCCATCACGGCGAACGACAACATTTGGGCGGCGATGCTCTATACGGACGGCAAACCGTATGTTTCGAGTGAGTACCCCGTGCATATCGTCGACCGCGTTGGCGGCGGGGATTCTTTTGGCGCGGGTTTGATTTTTGCGACATTACAGGGTGATCATCCGCAGGAGCGATTGGAATTCGCAGTGGCGGCAAGCTGCCTCAAACACGCGATCGAGGGCGATTACAATCCCGTGAGCGTCGATGAAGTCCGCCGTTTGGCCGGCGGGAATACAACGGGGCGCGTGATGCGCTGAGAAGCCTTCTTTCTCTTAACTTACTTTTCTGAAGAAAAAGTAAGCAAAAAGACTTTTACACGCTTCGCGCGGTCATTTGTAGGCTGATGTATATTTGCGCGGGCTAAATATGACAGCGCGAAGCGACTGCTCCCCGCAGGGGCGCGCGGTCACTGAATTTTTTCAAAAAACAGTTGACATCGCATATTGTTTGATGTATAATCATATAAAACAGATAGGAATGCTGTAAAATGTTGAATACACGATTGCATGTCACCCTCGGTGGGGTCAAACAACTCATACACATCCAGTCGGCAAACCCAAAACGCCCCGTTCTGTTGTTTTTGCACGGCGGTCCCGGTGTCGTCAGCCGCTTGACGGGGCATCCCGATCTGTTGGATGCGTTCACACTCGTTTCGTGGGATCAGCGCGGAACCGGTGGCTCTTGGCGCGGCGTGAAGACGTCGACGCTGTCAGTCCGGCAATATACGGACGACGCGGCGGAACTGCTGGAATGGCTCTGCAAGACATTCCGCAAAGACAAAATCTTTGTGATGGGCGGCAGTTGGGGGAGCGAGTTGGGCACATATCTGGCATATCGTTATCCCGCGCGGGTCGCTGCGTTCGTCGGCTTTGGGCAAGTGGTGGATGGCGCGAAAAACGAAGAACTCAGCTACAATTTCGCCCATGCGGCGGCCTTGGCGGCAGGCGACGCGGATGCCGTTGCGGAACTTGAATCCATCGGACCGCCCGTGAATGGGCTATACAAAGGCGGGCTGAAAGGGCTGCTGACCCAGCGCAAAATCATGATGCGCTACGGCGGATATTCGCCTGACGAAAAACGATCGGGGATGTGGAAAGGCACTGTAAAGCCCATCTTGTTTTCACGGAATTTTACGCCGTATGAGATTCTCGGCATACTTGTGGGCGGAATTAAGCTCGGCAAGGCGATGCTTCCCACCATGGGCGAGGCGAATTTGGCAAAAGATTGTCCGCATTTCGACGTGCCGTATTTCATTTTTGACGGCAGGCTCGACCACAATACCCCCGCCGAACTGGTGGAGGATTATTTTGAGGCAATCACCGCACCGCGCAAAGAGTTGATATGGTTTGAAAACGCGGGGCATAATCCCCTCAACGACGAACCTGATGTGTTCAAATATCTCTTGCGCAAAAAGCTCGGCGAAGTTGCGGCGCAATGGAACGGCGAAGGAGTTGTGGTTTGATGGCGCAAAAAGAACAATCTGACGGCAAAGTCCGTTTTCTCGAAAAATTCGGATTCGGTATGTTCGGTGTTTCAAACAACATCGTTTATCAATTCAGGGGAATTCATTATCTTTTCTTTTTGACAAACGCCTTGCGCATGGATACCTTTTGGGCGGGCATGGTGCTGACCATCGGCACAATTTGGGATGCCGTCAACGATCCGCTGATTGGATTTTATACCGTCAACCGCAAGTTCCGTTCGGGCGAACGCGTGCGTCCATATGCGTTTTGGTATGCGATTCCATGGGCAGTGACCGTGATTTTGCTGTTCAGCGATTTTGGATTGAGCGGCATGGCGCAGGTTGCCGCGGCGGTGATTGTTTATATTTTATTTGAAGTCTTCAATACATTTGTGGCAATCCCCTACAACAGCATGGCGGGGTTGGCTACGCCGCTGGACAGCGAACGGCGTAGCATCAATGTCTATCGCAATCTTGGCGCGGGCGGCGGTTCGGTCATTGGCGGCGTTGCGGCATTGCCGCTACTCAAGCTTTTCGGCGGATTGGATACCGACGGCAATTTGATCGCCGAAACGGGAACACGTGGATTTTTCCTTGTTACGCTTGTGCTTGCGGTGATAATCATCGCGGGCAGCGGATTCCACTACGCAACCACACGCGAACGCGTGCGCCAACAAGCGGAAGATGAGAAAAAACTTTCGCTCAAACAAGTCGCCGTTATGCTCTTTCGATGCAAATCATGGGTGCTCAACACGGTTTATATCGTTTGTTACGGCACAATCAATTTGTTGCTGATGAGTTGTTTGAATTATTATGCGACATACGTGCTCCACAGCACCGAAAAAGCGACAATCGTCATGCTGGCGTACTTGGTCGGCTCGTTAATCGCCTCGTTTTTGGTTAGCGCCGTCGATAAAAAGCTGGGACGGCGCAAAACGATGACGTTCGCCGCAGGGATTTCGATCGTCGGCAAGTTCTGGTTCGTCGCCAATCCGTTTTCGGTCGGCGCGATATTCGTGAACGCGTTCACCGTCGGGATTGCCATTACCTTTGCGTTTGTGCTCTTCAACACCAACCGCAACAATATTGTGGATATCATCGAATCCAAACACGGGCGGCGCATCGACAGCATGATTGCGTCCACCGACAACCTTGCCAGCAAACTTGCCGTCGCCCTTGCCACGCAATTGCTCACCATTGCGCTCTCCCGCGCGGGTCACGATCCATCCTTGCCAGTTCAGCCTGATGCTGTGATCACAGCCATCAACCTGATGCTCGGTTGGATTCCGCTGATTGCGTCTATTATCATGGCGTTGGTTGCGTGGTTTATGCCCATCGAACGGGAATACAAAGAGGCAAAGGCTCTGCAAAAATTTGTTGGTGCGCGTAAAACTGTAACAGAAGGGTAATTCAGAGCAACATCGTTTTGGTAAGCGGAAATTTGAGCAGATGTCAACTCTGTTCGGTCATAGATCGTTGTAACGGATGTTCCATGTTGAAAAAAGTGGGAAGCATAAGTAGTTCTTCCAAAAACAACGCCCTTCGATTTGCCATCATTTTCCTATAATTCACATCACCCAAAGCATCCTCGTGCACGGCAGATTGGTTGTTGGAATATTGGGATAGCAGATCGTCGGCATCAACGGAACTCTTCAGAAGCGCATCCAATCCGTTAAAGACCGCACACATCCTTGAAATTCCTTCAGCAGGATCTTCTAACAGGAAGATGTCTGATGCCAGCGGATAAGCGGCTACCGTTTGCAACAATTCTTCGTCGCTCATGTCAGCCAATACATCCTGCGGAATTTGGCAAGCCGCCGTCATGTCCTCACCGGATTCAAGCTCTGTCCATTCAATCATGCCAGGACGAACCGGATAAACGTATCCAATATAGTCTTCCGGATAATAATCTTCGTCTGAAATGAGTGGATAATCTGACGCGATCGGTTGTACGGAACCAATTGGTGGCAACGCACTGACAATAAATGCGCTGATACCCAACAGCACGCACAAACTCATCAAGACGGATAGAACTCGTTTTGTTTTCATGTCTAATTTCCTTTCTCTGTTCAAAACATTTGGATTTCCGGTTCACGTCACATACGAAGGCATGGTTGCAACGGTTATATTCGCGTTTGTATCCATTTGTTTCTTTATATCGTTTGGTAAGAAAAAGGAGAAATGAGTCTCGTGGATACAAAAATTCTTTCGGTCATATCATTCACAGTAGGGGTAGCTTCGGCTACCCTTATTGTTTCTGGGTATTATCGAAAAAAGATGGTCACCATCTCACAAGAAAAGCAAAAGGTTATCAATCAATGCGTTCAAAAGCTTTCGAGAGCTGAGAATCGTATACATAAGCAAGAGGCAGAGACAGAGCGTTTTCTAATGGTGTGTTTCCGCTCTCGTCCACATCGGGAAAAGCTATGCTCATGTCTTTAATTCGACGCAGCTCATCCACGTTTAATCTGTCTGCCTGATAATCAGGCAGATCCATGCTGAGTTCAACAAAGTTAAGCCCTAATTCGCGGCAGATGGAGACGCAGGCTTCTGTTGATTTTAGTTCAAGTTGTCGCCATTATGAAGCAGGAGATGCGCGGTAAACTGGATGAGGAAATTGCCCGCGCTATATTGATCGGCGACGGTCGGAATTCCATGGATGAGGATAAGATCAATGAGGAATGCATCCGCCCGATTGTTTGCGGGTGTTTTTTGTCTCAACGCCAATCTCAGAACCTGTTCTCATAGCCGTTTAAGCAGTGTATGCAAATGCGAAATTTGAATCATGGCTTCAGAATAATAGGTGCGAATTTCGTAGTCTTTTGCCAACCTGCGCGAATTTCCCAACCA
>JAITDE010000076.1 GCA_031282735.1 Oscillospiraceae bacterium
CTTGATTTTTTCGCGAGAAAATGCTATAATGCATGCATCTTACCTGTTCCTTTTTTCGGTTGAATGCTTATAGAGCCGTGCCAACGTAGGGAAATCTTTTTTGGAGTACCATTCCAAAATGGTTGCTCAAAAAAGATGCAAACGCCTGAAACCCTTGCTGTGCAAGGGTTTCAGGCGTTGAAAAGGGCAAAAAACAGACTAAATTTTTCGTAGATCTCAAAACCGAACAGGAGACTTTCGAACCCTGGTAAAAACGACAGTTGTCGGCTTCCCGGCTATCCGCGATACCAATAAAACAATCAAATAACCCACCATCAGTCGTGAATTCTCGATGAGAACTCACGGCTTTTTCTGTTTCCCGGCAAAAAAATTGATGAAAGGAAAATCGCCTATGCAAGTCTTTCGCTCCGCGAGGGCGAGGATGTTGTTAAGTCCGGTTAAGTTGTCCAGCAGGGCGTCGTTCTCATCCTCTGCCGGCAGTTTTCTGCGTTGAGTACGAAGTGCACTGACCTTCCCGTTCACCGCGCCAGTCTTGGCGGAGAACTCGGCGGCGTCAAAGTATCCTTGGCGTGGCGAGAGGCAATGGTGAGATTTTGCTCGTTCAGCGCGGCGATCTGCGTGTCGATCTCATAAATCTTGCCGTGGATGCCGCTGTGCCGCTGCTGGATGCGGGTGAGCCGGTCAATCAGCGGCACGAGGATGCCCTCGCGGTGAGCGGCCAGCTTGTGGGTCAGCAGGGTGAAGGCGTCGTACAGCGATTCCTCGCTGTAGCGGATGGTTTGGCAGTCGGCGGTGCCGCTGACATGGGCGTTGCATTCCCAGTAGGCGATGCTGTTGATCATCATGCGCCGGAATTTATGTCCGCAGTCGGGGCAGAGGATTTTTCTGGTCAGCGGATGTTCCGCTTTAGGCTGTGCGGCTGTGCTATCCCGCCGCCGTGACTGCCAGAGCCGTTGCGCCGCTTCGAAATCCTCCCGGCTGATGATGGCGGGATGGCTGTTCTCGACGTAATATTGCGGCTGCTGCCCCTTGTTGCGGATGGTTTTGAATGGGAACTCGGTGGTGTAGCTCTTTTGCAGGAGGGCGTCGCCGACGGCTCGTTCGCCACATCGCCAAACGCCCTACATCCAGCTTGACGTTGTCCATATCAAAGAGGATATCGGTGTGACCGTCATGCTCGAAGACGGACGCATCCTTGAATTTGTCGCCGTCCAGCAGAATGCCCGCTTCGGTCAGCACGTCATTGACGCCGTCCAGCCATTCCTGCGGATCGCCGCCGCAACCCTGTAAAATGAGACCTTCGCGGTCGTTCATCCGGCGAAGGTCATCGGTTGTAATGTTATTTGGCATATCATTTGCCCTCCTTGATTCGTTTTTTGGCGATTTTATATATTCAAGCTGGCAAGCTTTGGCTGATGGAGCGACACCTTCATGGCTTCGTTCGCCAGTTGCGGGGCGTTTAGCACAAGCGGCCTACCTCTCGGGTACTGGATCCATCCAAGCAACCGGTGTCGAAATTTTCTTCCGCGTTCGCCCCGCCCTCTGGGTAAGCGCAGACATTTTTGCTTAAGCAAACGGCATTTTCGCGCCTTGAATAACCCTCAGCCCGTGGAGAAAAACTCTGCGGGCTGATTTTTGGCTTATGCGACCGCGCAAAGCGGCTGCCGCTGGGGACAGAAGAAAACAAGCAAAAAGCCTTTGGTGCTTCGCGCAAACAAAAGAAATCTGCACCGATATTCATTTTAGGCTTGAATATCGGTGCAAACTGTGATACAATTGTAGTTGATCAGGTAAAAACGAGACACGGACGAGTTTTTACGGATGATTTTGTCCGCTCGGTTGCGGGTAGTGTTTTTTGCGGGCATGGCGGAATTGGCAGACGCGCAGGTTTTAGGAGCCTGTGGGAAACTGTGTGGGTTCGAGTCCCACTGCCCGCACCAAATTTATATATAATTGATGACTCATAAAGTGAGGTAAGCGTGTGCAATGGTTTGATGTGCTGATTCTTCTGTTTTCGGCGGCGGCGTTGGCGACCGCAGTGCTGGTGACGCGCAAAATCGATGCTGGATTGGTAGATCCCGCACAGCTATTGCAGCTGAACGCGCAATTGCTTGCCATGCGTGAGGCACAAAGTGTCGCCCTCACGCGGCAAACCGAACAGATCGAACACCTGCGCACGGTGTTGGCGAACGAAATGGAGCGATCCCGCCGCGAAAACGCCCAATTGCAGGAGCGCATGGTGCTGAGCAATGAACGCAAGCTTGCCCAAATGATGCAATCCAATGGCGAACAGCTTGAACTGATGCGCCGCACGGTGGATGAGCGTCTGCAAAAAACATTGGAAACCCGCCTGCAGGAATCTTTTAAAGCGGTGAGCGCACATCTCGAAAGCGTTCAGCGCGGCTTAGGCGAAATGCAAAGCTTGGCCTCCGATGTCGGAGGACTGAAAAAAGCCCTCACAAACGTCAAGGTGCGCGGTACGTTCGGCGAAATTCAACTGGAACGCATTTTAGAACAAATGCTAACGGTTAGCCAATACGAAAAAAACGCGGCGACCAAGCACGGTAGTGCCGACAGGGTGGAGTTTGCCCTGCGCCTGCCCGGCAAGGGAGGCGATCAATCGGTTTTTTTGCCCATCGATTCCAAATTTCCAATCGAGGACTACGAACGTTTGCTGGCTGGCTACGACGCGGGCGATAAAGCTTTGATGGATGCCGCGCGGCGCAATTTGAGCATAAATCTGCGCAATTGCGCAAAGGCTATCCACGACAAGTATATTGATCCCCCCAATACGACGGATTTTGCGATTTTATTCCTGCCGACTGAGGGGCTTTATGCCGAAGTTGTGCAAAACGCCGAACTCTTTGAACAAATCCAACATGATTACAAAGTGACGGTCACAGGACCGACGACATTGTCGGCATTTTTGAATGCCCTGCAAATGGGCTTCCAGACGCTTGCGATTGAGAAGCGATCGGTGGAAGTGTGGCAGGTGCTGGGCGCGGTGCGCACGGAGTTCGACAAATTTGCCGACGCTCTGCAAGCGACGCAAAAAAAATTGCGCGCGGCGGAAGACGACCTTGAAAAGCTCGTCGGCACACGCACCACGGTGTTGCAACGCAAATTGCGCCAAGTGGAGGCTCTCCCCGCAGAGGACGCGCAGTTATTATTGCTCGACGGCGAATAGGGTGAACGACATGATCGATTTGCACTGCCATATCCTTCCGCTGGACGACGGTGCGCAGTCCTTTGATGAAAGCGTCGCCATAGCGCGGATTGCCCGGCAAAACAGAATCACGCGGATTGTGGCGACACCGCACTTCAAAAAATTGTCTTCCCCCCAATCGTTTTTGCGCCGTCGAGACGCCGCGTTGGAGCGTGTGCGCCAATCGCTTTTGCGTGACGGCATTGATATAGAACTGTTCCCCGGCGCGGAGGTTCAGCTCTCGGACGAAATTTTTTATGCGGGCGATTTGCGCCCCGCTTGCATTGCGGGCAGTCGCTTTTTGTTGGTGGAGTTCGATTACGATCTCACCAGCGCGGCGGTTGTGCGGCGGTATCTGGAAGAAATCCTGCGGCGCGGCATGTACCCTATCATTGCGCATCCCGAACGCTGCGCTGCGTTTTTGAATGATTATGAATTGGTCAACGATTTGGCGGAGGAAGGCACGTTGTTTCAGCTAACAGCCGAAGCGCTTACCATGCAAACACCACCGGTCTCATTGGATTTGGCCGCGCAGATGGCGTACTCCAACATCGCGCAGTTCATCGCAACGGATGCCCACCGCGCCTACGGGCACCGCGCTCCCGTTGCTGAAACGTTTTTGCGCGACACGATCCCTGAGATCACGGATGCGCAGCTCTATTTTATGACGGAAACCGCCCCTGAGGCCATCATCAACGATCGCTTCCCACCCGCGCGGGCGTATGGGTATTTGAGATATTAACGTGCCGGTCACTAGACGCGGGAGGCTAAGCGTTCATTTTTGAAGACTGTGCTGTGGGGAAGCGTCGGCTTCGCGCGGTCATTTGCGAACTGATATATATTTTTGCGATATTTGTATGAAGCGTATGGTATATTGATAACCGCACGGGGCGAGAAGCCGCCCGCGTAGGTTCTGAAGGGGTTTGTGTATGCAACAACAAGAGTTTAACCGCCTGCCGCAAGCGGGAAGCGGGACGGGTCTGCCATTTCAAGTTGACTTCGGTCGGCTGGTTCGCGCTGTGCTGCGCCGCATTTGGATTGTCGTCTTGGTTGCCGTGGTTCTGGGCGGCAGCATGTATGTGATCGCGAAAAATCAAACATACGAAATTTTCCGCGCCGAAATCACCTTGGCGTTCACCAAAACAACCTACCAAACCATCGTGCGCAACGAGGGCAAAGAAGATGAATACACCGTCAGCATTCCAACAAAAGATTACTTTACAAAAATGAGCGGCGACCGCTACACAATCCTGCTCACAGGCGATGATGTTGTGGAACGCGTCAATCAAGAATTGAACAATAAGTATGATGAAAACCTGATTCGTTCCTCCATCCACATCGACGCGCTCGCGGAAGCCGGATTTTACACGCTCTGGGTGCAAAGCGGCGACGGCACATTCTGCAACGATGTTTTGAACGCGCTTATCGGCGTGTTTCCGTCGTATTTAACCAAGTTTGAGTCCACACTGTCGGTTGATATCATACGCCGCGCGCGTCCCGCGCAACGCGTGAGCAATGTGGATAATTCCAAAACAATGACCATGTTGGGCGCGGTTTGCGGCGGCGGCGCAATGATTACACTGTTTGTGTTGCTGGAACTCTTCCGCAGCACCGTGCGCAGTGGGCAGGATATTCGCACAAAAACAGCGGAACGTCTGCTGGGTATGACGCCTTTTCAGCCCTCAAAACGAGCGTTCCGCAAAAAAGATCCCGACAGGGTTATCCATATTTTGGACAAACGATCCGTTAGTTTCGATTTTGTGGAGAATATCAAGGCGATCCGCACAAAAATCGAAAACATTGCGGCGGAATCGCAGGCGAAAGTGTTCGTCGTCACAAGCACATTTGAGGGCGAAGGCAAAAGCACGATCGTCATCAACTTGGCCTGTGCGCTTGCCCAACGAGGGAAATCGGTCTTGGTGATTGACTGCGATTTGCGCAAACCTGCCATCCTGAAAAAACTGGGCATCAAAGAGGGCGATAAAGCGGGAATTCTGCCGATCTTGGCGGGGATATCCACCTATGAAGAGTCTGTAAAATATGTAAAATCACTGCGCTTTTTTGTGCTGTCTTCAGGCGGCGTCACCGCCAATCCAACCGAAAAACTGAGTTTGGACACCGTCTCCGCCATTTTTCAAAAGGCACGAACGGAATTTGATTTTATCTTGGTGGATACGCCGCCCGCGCGCGTGGTCGCCGACTGTATTTCGCTCGCGCCGCAGATTGATCAACTGATCTTTGTTGTGCGCTACGATTACGCCCGCATTCAGCAAATCAATGAAACGCTCGATGAAATTGAGGGCGCGGGTGTTTCGATCGCGGGCGTTATTTTGACCATGGCCGCGCCTGAAAATCTCATTCGGCGCAACGGATACAGCGCGTCTTACCGCCGCCCGGGCAAATATTACGGCGGCTTTGGTTACGGTTACGGTTCGGGCATTGAGGGACGTTACGGACGCTACGGTTATGGTTACGGTCAGCAGTATCGATCCAAAGACGTGAGGCATCCCGATGCGGACGAAGGCGGAGGTCAAAAGTAATGCGCTTGGCAAAACGCGTTTTTTTGTCGCCGCCCCATTGTACAACGCTCGAGATGGATTATGTCCGCGACGCAATCGAAAGCAACTGGATTGCGCCCGCAGGACCGCATTTGCGGCAATTTGAAGAGGAAATTTGCGCGTGTGCCGGCATGTCGTCCGCTTGTGCGCTCAGTAGCGGCACGGCGGGTGTTCATTTGGCGCTCAAAGCCCTTGGCGTTGGCAGGGGCGACCTTGTTTTTTGTTCCGATCTGACGTTCGCGGGCAGTGTGAATCCCGTTTTTTATGAGGGAGCGCAAGCCGTATTGATTGATTCCGCCCCATATTCGTGCAACCTTGATCCGTCCGCGCTCGCCCTTGCGCTGGAAGACGCGGCAAGCCGCCGCAAGCTCCCAAAAGCATTGATTGCGGTGGATTTATACGGTCATCCCGCCGATTGGAACACTATTTTACCGTTATGCCAATCCTACAACGTGCCTGTGATTGAGGATGCCGCGGAGGCGTTGGGCGCGTTTGCGGGCGGCAAAGCTTGCGGATCGTTTGGCGCGATCGGCGTGTTTTCATTCAACGGGAACAAAATCATCACAAGCTCGGGTGGCGGCATGGTTGTGTCGAACGATGCCGCGCTGATAAAAAAAATCAACTTTTGGGCGAATCAATCCAAAGAGAACGCGCCCTATTATTTGCACAACGAAATCGGTTACAACTACCGCATGTCGAACATCTGTGCCGCCATCGGCAGGGCGCAGTTGGCGTCTTTGGACACTCGTATCGCGCGACGGAAACAAATTTTTGAGGCATACAAGGCAGCGTTTGCGGATTTGCCCGTGCGTATGCTCGAACCCGTAGCGCACACCGCGCCGAATCATTGGCTCAGCGTGATGCTGTTGGAATCCGACGCGCCGCGCACTGCCGCACAGGTTGTGCAATCGCTCGAAGCTGACAACATCGAAGCAAGGCGTGCGTGGAATCCCATGCATTGCCAGCCTGTTTTCGCGCATTGCGGTTATATTTGCGCACAAGAGCGCAGTATGTCGGAGGATTTTTTTGCGCACGGGATTTGTCTGCCGTCAGGCTCGGGAATGACGGACGGCGAACAAAACGAAGTGATTTCGCGCGTGAGGGCGTTGTGCGCAACCAAATGACCACCTTTCGATTTTATCATGTGCGGGCTGCACAAGTTTTGTGAATTGCTGGGTTTGATAGGCAAATCAAGCTTTCACGAAAAAACGTTGCAAACAGCCTGCGTTTGTGCTATACTATACGCTAGATTGTGGTGACGATACCTTATGGGGAGGATGTTTTGCGTGTTATTGTCTTTGCGCCGCACTGTTTCTCTTCTTCTTTGTAGTGTCCTGTTGGTCGGCGTGTTCGCCGCCGCGCCCCTTGCCGCGGATGCCGATGCCGTACCTGTCCGCGTTGTTTGCACCTATTACGGGGATTCCAAAACCAGCCGCGGGTTTTCGTGGGCAACGGCGGCTGAAGTGCCGTCGGTTGTGCGCGTTGTATTAAAGGAAAGCGAAAGCGAGATATTGGGTGCGGATGCCGTCGCCGTTTTGGGCAAGCCAACAAAATTCCAAGGCGACTGGGTGCATCAACTGACCGTTTCGGGGTTGGCGGCGGGAAAAGAATATGCTTATGTTGTGGGCGACGGAACGAACTGGAGCACGGTCGGTCATTTCAAAACCGACGCGGGGCGTGGAATCGAAACCAATTTTATTGTCATTGCCGATGTGCAAGCGAGCTCCGCCGAAGATTTCAACAAAGCGGCGGAAGTTTTTGCCGCCGCCTATGAACGCTTGCCGTCCCCCGATTTCCATGTGAATTTGGGCGATTACGTCAACGATTGCACGGCCGACGAATGGAATTGGTATTTTGACGCGTTCGCGGATCTCAACAACCGCGCAACCCACGCGCCTGTGGCCGGCAACCACGACGGCAACCTCAAATGGAACTGGTTTAAAAATATGTTCCAACTGAAGGAACAGGCGGGAAGCGTCAATTTGACGGGTACATACTATTCTTTTGACAGCGGCGACGCGCATTTTGCCGTGCTCAATACGAACGATATGTATCCCATGAGCTATCAGCAGCGAAATTGGCTGATCAACGACATGAACGCAACCGACGCGCAGTTCAAAATCATTTTGATGCACCGCGCGGCGTATTCCGCAGGGAAGAACATCAACAAACCCGATACGCTCATCATGCGCAATGTTTTGTTGCCGATTATAGAAGATTTGGGTGTGGATTTGGTACTCACAGGGCACGACCACATGTATTACCGCAGCTATCCGGTTGCGGGAGGCGCCATTGCGGGCGATTTTGACTTGACCAACACGCCGGACACGCAGGAGGGAAGCGTGTTCCCGCCCGCAAGCGAAGCGAGTTACACTGATCCGGGCGCGCCCATTCATATTGTACCCAATACGGCGGGAACGAAACGGTACCGCGTGTATGCCGCCATGAAGCCGATTTTGGATGTCGGCGCACGGATTTTCCAGCCGGATCTTCCGGTTTACAGCACCGTCAAAATCAATGACGGCGTGTTGGAATTCAATGCCTACGCCTATGATGCCGAAACAAAGACGGATGCGCTGTTCGACACGTTAAAAATCACGAAGACGACGACAAACACGCCGAACACCGACGACCCGCTCCCCACGGGATTCATCGAAACCCTGCCGCAGTTGCTTTTGAGTTTGACATATGAACTCGTGCGCGTCATTGTTGAAGATTATATCCTTAAGCTTTTGCCGCAAGCGCTTGGATTGTAGAATTGTAGAAAGGTTTGCTATGCAACAACCCGCCATCGAGGTCGCCGACGTGAGCATGGTGTTCAGCATCGGCGCACAAAAAATTGACAATCTCAAAGAATATATCATCCGCGTGTTCAAGCGCAAATTGCAGTTCCGCGCGTTCTGGGCGCTTCGCGATATCTCTTTCCGCGTCGAAAAGGGCGAACGCTTGGGCGTTTTGGGATTCAACGGCGCCGGCAAGAGCACTTTGCTCAAACTGATTGCCGGCGTGATGAAGCCGACGTCGGGCACAATTGAGGTCAACGGTGTAATCGCGCCCTTGCTGGAACTGGGCGCGGGCTTCGACAACAACTATTCAGGGCGCGAAAACATCTTTTTATACGGCGCGACCATGGGCTATTCGCGCAAGTATATCAAAGAGCGGTATGACGAAATTTTGCAGTTCTGCGAGTTGGAAGATCTGATCGACACGCCCGTGAAAAATTACTCGTCGGGTCAGCGCGCGCGCTTGGGATTTTCGATTGCCACGGCGGTCGATCCCGAAATATTGATTGTGGACGAAGTCCTCAGCGTTGGAGATGCCCGTTTTAAATCGAAGAGCGAGGCAAAAATCAAAATGATGTTCGACAAGGGCGTAACGGTGTTGTTCGTTTCGCACAACACCGCACAGGTGCGTAGTCTTTGCGACAAAGCCATTTTGCTGGATAAAGGCAAAATCATCGCCCAAGGCACGGCGCGGGACGTTTGCGATTTGTATGACGAAATGACGAAGAAGAAGTAGAGGGAACAACCGAAAGCAAGCGCCTCGTTATCAATCTCAATTTGCAAATCCGCTTCACACCCCAATAGAAAGGAACACAACACATGATAATCGCGGCCATTTTTGCGGGCGGCAACGGCAGCCGCATGGGGAATTCCAACCTGCCGAAGCAGTTTTTGATGTTGGGTACAAAACCCATCTTGGTGCATACGGTCGAAAAATTTTTGATTCATCCGCGTGTTGAGCGCGTAATCGTGCTTTGCCCCCGCGCTTGGATGAGCTACACCGAGGATTTGCTTGTGGGAACGGGCGTGCCTGTGCTGGAGGGCGGCGAAACGCGCAATGGCACACTGCAAAACGCTTTGGATTATACCGCCGCCGCGTTCGGCACGCAAGAAGATCATATTTTGATCACGCACGATGCCGTGCGCCCGTTTGTCACACAGCGCATCATCGGCGAGAACATCAACGCCGCGCTGGAACACGGCGCGTGCGACACGGTCATACCCGCGACGGATACCATTGTGCAAAGCGAAGACGGCGTGTACATTTTTACCATCCCCGAACGCCGCACCTGTTACCAAGGGCAAACCCCGCAGACGTTCCGCACCAACAAATTGCGTAAATTGATCGAAAGTCTCACAGACACCGAGAGCGAAATACTAACCGACGCCTGCAAAATTTTTAGCATGCGCGGTGAACCCGTCGCCATGGTGCAAGGCGAAATACACAACATCAAAATCACGTATCCCTACGATATGAAAGTGGCGCAGGCGCTGTTGGGCATCCATTTGGAGGAGGCTGAGGCGCAGTGATCAACGTGCTTTATCGTCTCACCGCGCCGGGCATGATTGAGCTTGCCTGTGAAGAACAGGCTATGCCTGTGGATCAAGTGTTGCTACGCCCCGTTTTGCTTTCGATATGCAAGGCGGATCAACGTTACTATCAAGGGCAGCGTTCGCCGGAGGTTCTCAAAGCGAAACTCCCCATGGCGCTGATTCATGAGTGCTGCGCCGAAGTCGTCAACGATCCGCGCGGCGAATTGCCGGCGGGTACGCTTGTCGTGCCCGTGCCGAATCTCCCAACACAGATTGATCCCTATATTGCCGAAAACTACCTGCCAGCCAGCAAGTTCCGCTCCAGCGGTTTTGACGGCTACTTGCAGGAGTATGTCTATGCCCCGCGCGATCATCTTGTTTGCGCGCCGCGGAACACGCTGCCCGAAGTCAGTGCTTTTTTGGAACTCATCAGCGTCAGTGCCCACGCCATTTCGCGCTTTGAGCGGATTGCCCATCAACGCCGCGAACGTCTTGCCGTTTGGGGCGACGGCAACGTAGGCTATATCACCGCTTTGCTTTTGCGGGCGTTCTATCCAAACGCGGAATTGATTGTACTCGGGACGGTTTTTGAAAAGCTATCGTTGTTTTCGTTTGCCGATCGGCGCATGCATGTGGATGATGTGCGCACCAAAAATTTATGCGATCACGCCTTTGAATGCGTTGGCGGCGCGGGGGCGCGGGCGGCAATCAACCAAATGATCGACGTGATCGCGCCTGAAGGCGCATTGTCGCTGCTCGGCGTGAGTGAAAATTTTGTGGACATCAATACCCGTATGGTTCTTGAAAAGGGATTGCGGCTGTTCGGATCGTCGCGCTCCGGCACAGCGGATTTTGCCCGCGCGGCGGAGATATTGGAACGCGATCCGCATGTCGGTCAGGCATTGGAACGCCTTGTCGCGCAGGTTGTGCGCGTTCGGAGCATCGCGGATATTCACAAAGCCTTTGCGCTGGACGCGCAACAGAATTTTGGCAAAACGGTTTTGGAATGGCAAATATGAGACGAATATAAGCAGATTGGAATGATTTTGTGGCAAACGAAACGCAGCGCAAAAAATATATCCCAACGCAGGAATTCATCATTTTTTTGGCATCGACCTTTTTGTTCACCAACATGACGGGCATGGCGGGCAACTTCCGGCAAAAATATTTGGTCGACGTGTTGGGTTTGCCCAGCACAAGCGTAGCGACGATCAATTTTATCGCGGTAATCGCGGGCTACGCGCTGTCGTTTTGCTACGTGCTGTTGGTTGATCGCGCGCCAAAACCGGGCAAACCGAAGTTCAAGCCCTTTGTGCTCATGTCGGCAGTGCCCGCGGGCATATTTGCGATTTTGATGTTCTTTGTGCCGTCGTTCCTCACGGGGCTTTCGGTCTCCTTTATGGTTGTGTATCAAATCACAATTACTATTTTACACAACACGAGCCACTATTTTGCGGGGCAAGTGAACCAAATGGCCATTGTTATGTCGCCCGATTTACACGAGCGCGACAACGTATTATCCTACCGCAGTATGCTCAACGCCATCGGCAATTCCGCGCCTTTGGTGGTTGTGCTGGTGATCGGTTTGTTCATCAAGGACGACAACGGGATGATGTATCTTGTTTCGGCATCTATTTGCGCCGTCGCGAGTTCGCTCATGCTGGTTGTCGCCATGCGTTTTGTGAAAGAACGGATTGCGTACAGTCCCAAAAAGATCAATCCTTTGCTGGGTTTTCGTGATATCGTCAAAAACAAATACGCGCTTTTGGTTTTGATTTCGGAGTTCATCAAGGGATTCCGTTCCATTGCGACATACATGGCCGTCTTTTTGTCGGCGGCTTTGCTGGGCAAAGACAATTTGTACATTTTGTTTGGGCTTCCAACAGGCGTCGGCACGTTTGTTGGTATGCTAATCGTAAAGTTTTTGCTCAAAAAGCTCAACAGCAAACAGATTTATATGCTTTCGGGCTGTTATTCGATGATCGCCAACATCTGCCTTTTCGCGGCGGGGGTTTTGTCGTTCGCGCACCCCGATGTGCCTGCGTTCACCATCGTCTTCTTTGTGTTCCTCTTTGGGATTGGGCTACAATACGGCGCAAGCAATTTGCTGCCGACGATGTTCCAAGCGGATATTTTGGAAGATCTTGAGGTAAAAAGCCACAAGAGGCTGGAAGCCAGTTTGGCGTTCACCATCGGCACGGGAACACAAATTAGCACGGCGATTGGGCAGGCGATCGCGCCGCTCATTCTTTACGGCGACACCGCGCTTAATTTCATCCACTATGTGCAACAGACGGTGGGCGAGGGATATTTGCCGCAATCGGACGAAACCAAAGTGCGGTTGCTGGGCGTATTTTCGTTGCTCCAGGGCGCGTGCATGTTGCTTTGCTGTGTGCCGTTCCTTTTTTACAAACTGACGGGCGAGAAGAAGCAGCAAGTCCACGAAGAGGTTTTGGCTTATCGCGCGTCGCTTGAAGCAACGCAGGAATAAAATAATTTATGCAATTTTGAAGGGAAAAGTATGGCATCGCAAAACCATAGTCAGGAAATTGTCATCGAAGCGAACGGCAAAAACTTGCAATATTGGCGCGATTTGTGGAACTACCGTTCGCTCGTATTCTATTTTGCCAAACGCGATTTTATCGTGCGCTACAAACAAACGCTCATCGGCGTGGCTTGGAGTATCATCCAACCGCTGATCAGCACATTTTTGATGGCGTTTATTTTCGGCAGTTTGGCCGGCTTTGCATCGGGAACCAATATACCATACAGGATCGTCGTTTATGCGGGGGTTTTGCCGTGGAACTTGTTTGCGCGCTGTGTGTCGATGTGCAGCGGTACGTTCGGCAGTTCGCTGGAACTCACAAAAAAAACGTACTTCCCGCGCCTGATTGTTCCGATGGCAAACATGCTGACGGCGTTGTTCGACGCGGCGATCTCTTACGTCATCCTGTTTTTACTCATGGGGGTTTATCTTTACATGCCGCCCACGCGTTTTGCGCTCAGCTTTTTGTTTTTGCTGCCAATCGCGCTGTTGGGGATGTTTGCCGGGATCATCCTGTCTTCGTTCTCAATCCGATGGCGCGATTTGCATTTCATCGTGCCGTTTCTTCTGCAAGTTGGACAATACGCGACGCCTGTCGCTTATTCGCTCAGTGATTTGCAGAAGAGCATCGGCGGAACCGACTTTTTTTTCAATATCATGTATTACATCAACCCGCTGATGGGTTTTCAATCCGCGTTTCGCTGGACGGTGCTGGATGATCAATCGTTTGATTTACGGTCGCTCCTGATTGGTTTTTGCTGGTTGGGATTGATTGTTTGGGTGGGCATCTGGCGTTTCCGCAAGGTGGAACGCACGTTTGTGGACATTGTGTAAAAGGGAGATTATGTTTTGTGGATGAATCCGTTTCGGTGCAATTAGAAAACATCAGCAAACGCTACCGTATCCCCGTTGGGGTTGACGCGGCGACGAAAAAAATTGACACGCTCGCCGAGACGAGCCGATCCATTCTCGGGCGGGGGATTGAATCCGTCAAAAAGAGCAACGCGGCGCGGCGGAAAAAGGATTTTTGGGCATTGCAGGATATCAATCTCACCATCCAAAGCGGTCAAAGCATTGGTGTGATTGGCAAAAACGGCGCGGGCAAGTCGACTATGCTTAAAATTCTTTCGCGCATCACCGAACCGACTACGGGGCGCGTTATGTTTCGCGGGCGCGTTGCGGCGATGCTCGAAGTGGGCACCGGCTTCAACGACGAACTGACGGGGCGCGAAAATATTTATCTGAACGGCGCGGTTTTGGGTATGCGCAAATCCGAAATCGACACGAAGATCAAATCTATTTTGGATTTTGCGGAACTTGCGCCATCGTTCGTGGAGTCGCCAGTCAAACGCTATTCCAGCGGCATGCGCATGCGTTTGGGGTTTGCGGTCGCCGCTCACCTCAATCCCGATATTTTGATCCTTGACGAAGTGCTGGCGGTCGGCGACGCAAAATATCGTGAAAAATGTTTGGATCACATGCGGCAAATCGCCACGAGCGGCAAAACGGTCATTTTTGTGAGCCACGACATGGTGCAAGTGCGCAATTTGTGCGAACGTGTCGTTTGCCTCAAGGACGGCAAGATTATTTATGACGGCGAGACCGAAGGAGGGATTGCCGTTTATGAGGGCGAAGGCGGTCAACTGCAAGCGGAACGGGATTTTTCGCTTTTGCGGCGTCCTAATCATATTTCCGGTTGCGTGCTAATGTCGCGCTTGAAGCTTTTGAATACGGTCGATTGCGTGTATGACGCCGACGCGCCGATTGTTTTTGAACTAGACCTCACGTGCAAGGTCGACACCGCGAACGCAGGATTGATGCTTGAAGTGTTTGGCCCAAAAGGGGTTGTGGGGCTTTCGTTTTCACAGCCGATTCCGCAGCCTGTGCGGGCGGGAGAGCGTTACCGCCTCACGTGTTCGTTTGCCGATCATCGTTTGGCAAAAGGGTTATACCATGCTGATATTTCGATATTGACAGGCGACAGTTTTTCGGCGATTAACACGCATGATACCATATCCAGGGCGTTTGAGTTTTATGTTTCGCCGCGTGTCCAGTCGGATATCCAGGAACATTGGCGGAACAATTGGGGGAGCAGTCTCATTCCGCCCGTCGAGCTGGAACATTTTATGCGCCTGTAGTTATGGGCTACACCTTACTTTTTCTGAAGAAAAAGTAAGCAAAAAGACTTCCCTCGCTTCGCGCGGTCATTTTTAGACTGATGTGTATTTGCACGGGCTAAATATGACAGCGCGAAGCGACTGCTCCCCGCAGGGGCGCGCGGTCATTTATAGGCTGATTTATATTTGCGCGGGCTAAATATGACAGCGCGAAGCGGGTGCTCCCCGCAGGGGCGTTATGAAGGGAGAGAAAAAGGAAGATGCAAAAAAAAGTATTGCACTTAAGCTTTGCGGCGCTCTTTGCCGCATTGATTACAGCGCTCACGTCCGTTCATCTGGCGGTTCTGCCAAACGGCGGTTACGTCCACTTGGGCGATGCGTTCGTGTTTTTGGCGGGCTGTATCTTGCCAACCCCCTACGCGATGATCGCGGCGGGGTTCGGCGGCGTGTTGGCGGATTTACTCGGCGGCGCACCAATGTGGGCTCCCGCAACATTGCTCATCAAAGCGTTGATTGCTCTGCTGTTCACCGCAAAAAAAGAGACGACGCTGAACACAAAAAACGGCATTGCGCTGGTTGCTTCCGCACCGATCAGCTGTGTTGGCTATTACATTGCGGAATGCTTGATTTACGCGGGCGCAAATCAAGCGGCGTGGCGCGGGATACTCGCTCCAAGCCTGATCGGCAATGGCGCACAGGCAGTCGCAAGTTCTGTTTTGTTCATTGCGTTCGCGTTCGCCCTGCAAAAAACGAAGGTTGACCTCCGTGTGAAAAAACTGCTGCAAGAATAAGGAGAATACTAAAATATGCCGCACGATAGCTACGAAACCCCGCTCAACGCGCGCTATGCCAGCAAAGAGATGCAATACCTTTTTTCGCCCGATTACAAATTCCGCACATGGCGCAAACTCTGGATCGCGCTCGCAAAGGCGGAGCTTTCCCTCGGATTGGACGCCGTATCGCAAGCGCAAATCGACGAAATGATGGCGCACAAGGACGATATCAATTACGAAACCGCCCAAGCGCAGGAGCGTAAGGTGCGCCACGACGTGATGGCGCATGTGTACGCGTTCGGGGAGCAATGCCCGCTTGCGAAGCCCATCATCCATTTGGGCGCGACGTCCTGCTATGTGGGCGACAACACCGACATCATCACCATGACGGAAGCCATGCGCCTCTTGCGGAAAAAGCTGGTGAACGTGCTTGATGTGCTGGGTCGGTTTGCGCATCGCACAAAAGATTTGCCCTGTTTGGCCTACACGCACTATCAGCCGGCACAACCGACGACAGTTGGCAAGCGAGCGTCTTTGTGGATGCAAGAATTGTTGTTGGATTACGAAGCCATTGATCATCAGATCATGCAGATGCGCTTGCTCGGCTCAAAGGGTACGACAGGCACGCAGGCGAGCTTTTTGGAGTTGTTTGACGGCGACCATGAAAAAGTCAAAGAGCTTGACGTAAAAATCGCGCAGGAGATGGGTTTTGCGGGTTCTTACCCCGTGTCGGGGCAAACCTATTCGCGCAAAGTCGATGCGCAGGTGCTTGGCGTATTGTCGGGCATCGCGCAATCGGCGGCAAAGTTTTCAAACGATTTGCGCTTGTTGCAAAGCCGGAAAGAACTGGAAGAGCCGTTTGAAAAAAGTCAAATCGGTTCGTCCGCCATGGCATACAAGCGCAACCCCATGCGCAGTGAACGCATTGCAGCCTTGGCACGTTATGTGATGGTTGACGCGCTGAATCCCGCAATCACGGCGGCGACGCAATGGTTTGAGCGCACGTTGGACGATTCCGCAAACAAGCGCATCGCCGTTGCGGAAGCCTTTTTGGCGACCGACGCGATTTTGGAGCTTTATCTCAACGTCGCCGACGGTTTGATTGTCTATCCGCAAATGATCCAAAAGCATTTGGCGGCGGAACTGCCGTTCATGGCGACCGAAAACATCATGATGGATGCCGTCAAGCGAGGCGGGGACCGTCAAGCGTTGCACGAGCGCATCCGCGTGCATGCGCAGGCGGCGGCTCAAGTCGTCAAAGCGCAGGGAGGTGAAAATGATTTGCTCAACCGCATTGCCGCCGATCCCCTCTTTGGCTTGCGGTTGGAGGAGTTGCAAAAAATGCTTGACCCAATCCGTTTTGTGGGACGCGCTCCGGAACAGACGGAGGGATTTTTGGAAACATGCATCGCGCCCATTCTGGCAAGGCATCGTGATTGCTTGGGCGTAACCGCCGAAATCAATGTGTGAGGAGAGATGAATATGGTATCGACAGGCGACCATCGCGAAGTCATCATTGGCATCATCACCGCTATTTTGCTGCTGTGCGTCGGCGTGGTTTGTTACGCGATTTTCGGGAAGAAAAAGGATACGGATGAAGAGGATTCCCCCGCGCCGGACGAGGATGCGAATCCGGGAAACACGCGGTGATTGCGCATTTTTCGGTGCATTTACACATTGCTGTTTTAGCCCGTGGAATTTTTCTGCGGGCGCAAGCTTTTTCTTTTGTCGAGAGGCGTATACGTTTTTTTGTTATCTTACGCAAAAACGACAGACCCGCATAAAGTAAAAAGCATTTGTCAGATTGTCCCCCGCATATATCTGTTAGCAGATTGTGAAAGGGATGATTGGATGCTTCAGATGTTTTTGGAACTTGTTTCGTCGCGTATTTTGTTTTTCGCCCTGCACCTGAGCAATACGGGATCATTTCCCGCGCCATTGAACGCGGCGGAGGAACACGAATGCCTTGTCGCCGCGGCGGCCGGCGATACCGCGGCGCGTGACCGCCTGATTGAACACAACTTGCGGCTTGTGGTGCATGTGATCAAAAAATATTTTGCCGCCAATGTGGAGCAGGACGATTTGATATCCATCGGCACGATCGGTTTGATCAAGGCGATCGATTCGTTCAAAGTCGAGCGCGGCGCGAAACTTGCGACCTACGCCGCAAAGTGCATCGACAACGAGATTTTTATGTATTTCCGCAATCTCAAAAAAACCGCGCAGGATGTTTCCATGAGCGATCCAATCGACATCGACAGCGAGGGCAACCCGCTCACGCTAATGGATGTGATCAGCGAAGACGACACGATTTTGGACGACATTGATTTGTCCATCAAAACCGAACAGCTTTACACGTTTTTGAAGAATATGCAAGAATCGCGCGAAAAAGAGATTCTGATTTTGCGCTACGGCTTGTATGGAAACGATTATCACACACAAAGGCAGGTTGCAAAACGCCTTGGCATATCGCGCTCCTATGTTTCGCGCATTGAAAAAAAGGCGCTTGCGGCACTCCAAAAAGCAATCGGCAACTGACGGACGGCAAAACTGATTTGACAATCGTTCTTTCATTTTGTTGGCGAAGAAAGCTTGACGAATGCGCAAAGAAAGATTATAATCAATCAGTCAGTTATCAAACAAAGGAGAACGCCATGGGTATCTTCCAACAGCGGGGCATTCATGTTGTGCACAACAAGCACACAAGCAAAATCAAACCCGTGCGCATCGAAACTTGCGGTGAAGTCACGCTGATGATGAAACAGCACATAGGCACACCGTGCGAGCCGCTTGTCAAAGCGGGGGACGAGATTCGCTTGGGGCAGGTGATCGGCGACACGCAAGCGGGGCTTGCCGCGCCCATCCACGCGAGCGTTTCAGGCAAAGTGAAGCGCATTGAACAAATTCGCATCCTTACAGGTGAGGACGTGAAAGCCGTCGTGATTGCCTCAGACGGGCAAATGACACCGTTGGACGGCATCGCCCCGCCTGTGATAAAAACGCGGGACGACTTTTTTGCGGCAATCCGCGCGTCAGGATTGGTCGGTTTGGGCGGCGCGGGATTTCCCGCCCACGCAAAGCTCAAGAGCGCTTGCGGCGACGTTGATGTTTTGCTTGTGAACGCCGCGGAATGCGAACCCTATATCACGGCGGATCACCGCGAAACGTTGGATGCGGGAGACGACGTTCTGGAGGGCATTGCGCAGATTGCGCATTATTTGGGGATTCACAAGGCGATTGTTGGCATCGAAAGCAACAAAGGCGACGCGATCGGCAAGTTCCGTGCGCTGTGCGCCGCAGTCTCCACGCCCGAACTCAAAATCACGACTGCCGTCCTCCCGAGCCGATATCCGCAGGGGGCGGAAAAGATGTTCATCTATTCGCTCACAAAGCGGATTGTGCCGTTGGGCAAATTGCCGTCGAGCATCGGCGCGTTGGTGATGAACGTGGCAAGCGTCGCGTTTTTGGCGCGGTATATCAAAACAGGTAAGCCGCTTGTGAGCCGCACGGTCACCGTGGACGGCGGCGCGGTGCAGTCGCCCATCAATGTGCGCACGCCCATCGGCATTCAGGTGCGCGAGTTGATTGACTTTTGCGGATTGCAGGACGTGCGCCCAAAAAAAATCATTATGGGCGGTCCAATGATGGGTGCGGCGACGCCCGATTTGAACGCGGTGATCAGCAAATGCAACAACGCCGTGTTGCTTTTTGACGATAAGCAGACGCAAAAACGTCCCGAAACCGCATGTATCCGTTGCGGCAATTGCGTGGCGGGGTGTCCCATGAAACTCCTGCCGCTCAAACTGGAGGCGGCATACCGCGCGAACGACACTGCCGCACTCACGCGTTTGGATGCCATGGGTTGCATGGAATGCGGGAGTTGTTCCTATGTTTGCCCCGCGAGCCATGAACTGGTGCAATGTATACGGTTGGGCAAGCGATTGTTGCGCGAAGCACAAAGCAGGGAGGGATCAAAAACATGAGTGCCGAAGAAGAAAAAACATTGACGCCCGCATCGGGGCAGCAATTGGCGATCGTCAGCGCGACGCCGCACTTGCGCACACACCGCACAACGCAGGCGATTATGTTGGATGTCTGCCTTGCGCTCATTCCCGCCGTTGCGGCATCGGTTTGGTGCTTCGGCACACGCGCGTTGATCGTCATGCTTTTTGCGGTGATCAGTTGCGTGGCGTTCGAGGCAATCACACGTATTGCGCTCAAACGCGCACAGACCGTGCAGGATTTGAGCGCGGTCGTCACAGGCTTATTATTGGGCATGAATTTGCCGCCGACGTTGCCGCTGTGGATGATACCGATCGGATCTTTTGCGGCGATCGTCGTCGTCAAGCAACTTTTCGGCGGAATTGGTCAAAACTTTGCCAATCCCGCAATTACCGCGCGGATTGTGCTGATGCTGTCGTTCCCCACACAAATGACAAGCTGGAACGCGGCAAACGGACACGCGTGGGGCGCGGATGCCGCCTCCGCCGCAACGCCCATGAAAGCGTTGACGGCAAACGAACTCGGCGCGTTTTCGGGCGATGATTTGCCTTCCATCCTTGATATGTTCGTGGGACGGCATGGCGGCAGTTTGGGCGAAACCTGCGCCGTCGCGCTCCTGCTCGGCGCGATCTATCTGTGCGTGTTCAGAGTCATTACGCCGCTGATTCCTTGTTTTTATATCGGCACGGTTGCGGTGATTACGTTCATTGCGGGCGGATTTGACGCACAATTCACCATCTATCACCTGCTGGGCGGCGGATTGATTCTCGGCGCGTGTTTTATGGCGACGGATTATGCGACTTCACCCGTGAACTGGAAAGGTAAAATTGTTTTCGCGATTGGTTGCGGCATACTCACAAGCCTGATCCGCCTTTTCGGCAGTATGCCTGAGGGCGTATCGTTCAGCATTCTTTTGATGAATCTGCTTGTGCCGCACATCGAAAACCTCACCGCGCCGAGAACCTTTGGAAAGGAGCGGAAACGCCATGCAAAATAAGACGTTCGCCGAAATCGCGCGTCCCGCCTTGGTCTTGTTTTTGGTCTGCTTGCTATCCGCAACCGCACTGACAGTCGCCAACAGTTTGACGCGTGAAAACATCACAAAAAACGCCGCACAGCGCGCAAGCGACTCGCGCTCCGCCATTTTTCCGGGGGCGTCGCTCACGGCGCAGGCGATTGACGGCACAACCTACTATAAAGCCGAAAAAAACGGCGTACTCATCGGCTACGCAATCGATGCCAGCGCAAAGGGATACGGCGGCGACGTCGGGATCATTGTCGGCATTGGGGCGGACGGCAAAGTGCTCACTGTGCAAGTGGTCGCCGCCGACGGCGAAACGCCCGGATTGGGGCAAAATGTGAAAGACGCAAGCTTTTTGGAACAATTCAAAAATCTGCAATCCGCTATGTCCGAAACGCAATTGGATGCCGTCGCCAGCGCGACCTATTCCAGCCGTGCGGTCATGGAGGGTGTCAATGACGCGCTCAGCTTATACGCGCGTTTTGCGGGAGGTGCTCAATGAAATCAATCAAAAAAGAAAATCTTCTCCATGAACTGACAAAAGGATTTTTGAAAGAAAATCCTGTATTGCGCCTTGTGCTGGGCACTTGCCCGACCCTCGCCGTGAGCACGTCGGTGGAAAGCGCGATTGGTATGGGACTTGCCGCGACGGCGGTTTTGCTGTTCTCGAACATGCTCATTTCCGCGTTGCGCAAGGTCATCCCCGACAAAGTGCGCATCCCCGCCTACATCACCATCATCGCCGCGCTCGTCACGGCCGTGCAACTGCTGGTTAAAGCGTATCTTCCTGCGCTCGATCAAAGTCTTGGAATTTATCTGCCGCTCATCACGGTCAACTGCATCATTTTAGGGCGCGCTGACGGCTTCGCCAACAGGCACAGCGTCGCCGCGTCCGCGCTTGACGGGATCGGCATGGGGATTGGCTTCACCGCCGCACTGCTTGCCATGAGCGCAATCCGCGAGGTGCTCGGCGCCGGCACATTTTATGGTATATCCCTCTTCGGCGAAAATTACACGCCGATGTTGATTTTCATCCTGCCGCCGGGAGGATTTTTTGTCTATGGTCTTTTGACTGCGGCGGCAAACGCGATTGCCCGCAAGAAAAAAGCGCCGATCAAGGAATCTTTCGGCTGCGAGGGTTGCCCAAGTGCGGCCGGGTGCGCGGGCTGCAGTTCAAAGGAGGTTTTGGAATGAAAGAATACATTGCAATTCTTGCCACGGCGATTTTGACGCAAAACTTTGTGCTTGCAAAATTTTTGGGGATTTGTCCTTTTCTCGGTGTCTCCAAAAAGGTGAACACCGCGTTGGGCATGAGCGTCGCGGTCATCTTCGTGATGTTGCTTTCCACCGTGGTCACTTACCCCATCAATCAATTGCTCGTGGCGCAGGATCTCGCGTTTTTGCAAACGGTCGTCTTTATTTTGGTGATTGCCGCGCTGGTGCAATTGGTGGAAACCACACTCAAAAAATTTCTGCCGCCTCTCTATGAATCACTGGGGATTTATCTTCCGCTCATCACCACGAACTGCGCCGTGCTGGGCGTGGTATTACTCAATATTTCGGAGGGCTACGGTTTTGCCGCGTCAATGATCAACACGTTGGGCGCGGGAATTGGTTTTTTGGTTGCAATGCTCCTGTTCGCGGGCGTGCGCCAACGGATGGAAAATAGCGATATCCCAAAAGCCTTTCAGGGTTTGCCGTCAACGCTGATCGCGGCGGCAATCACCTCGCTGTCGTTCCTGGGTTTTTCCAGATTGATTGAAGGTATGTTGGGCTAATACTTCTTTTGAAAAAAGCGTCAAAAAAACCGCCCCACAGGAGTTCAAAACTCCCGCAGGGCGGTTTTTACATAGATACTACCAAGAGATACCGTCGCCGCCAATGAAAATGTTGAGGAACGCACTCACGATTGCCGCGAGAGCTTGGCTGAATCCGACAAACGACATTTGATAAATTGCTGTAAACAGCGGTTTGAAACTCTGCCACCAAATGTCCAGACGCGCAAAAAAGTCGTCACTTTCCTCTTCGTCCTCTTTCGGTTGTTCGGTGGGAGTCGTCGTGTTGGACGCTTCTTCTTGTTCGTCATCTTGATAGGTAACCGCAGTGTTCGTGTTTTGATTGGTTGCATACGCAACGGCAACCATCACCGACAACACGGTAATCACGCACAGAACAACCGCTAAAACTTTTTTCACAAAAAACCCTCCTTGTTTGGTCATTGACGCCTATTGGTCGCTTGTCAGAACGAAATTCCTAAGTCGGCCAGCGTATCCATAATACTAAATCCAGTCACCGTGCCCAGCCAATCGGCAAACGGCATAAGCCACGCGATAAGCCCTTCCAAGAGTGCGCCCGATCCGGGAATCGCTTCGCTACTGTCGTCGTCCGGGTTGGATGGATCCCATTGCCACACAACGCGGGTGGCGGGGAAAACCCAGTTCATCAAACGTTCCAAAATCCAGTTCCAGGTTCTTTCGAGCAGTGAAACCGTCGCACCGCCCGCCGAGGCGTCTTTTGAGGCAAGCCAAGGCATGTCGCTTTCGTCATATCCCCATTGGGCTTCCAAGGTGATTTCGTAATCGTAGAGATTGCTCTTCGAAGCTTGAAGACTCTTGATCCTCTCAATATTAGTGACCATCCATCCCAAGAATTTCGCGTCCACATCGCCGTTCTGCCCCTTGTAGGTGCAACTCAGGTCGATCGGAATCAAATCCTCCTGCAAATCTTCGAACGACTGGTCAGGTCTGCCGTAAAAGCGAACGCTCAGAAGCGGTGCTACCCAGACAAAATCATCAACCAGCGGCATGCCGTTTTCGTACGCTAAATTAATGCTTCGCGGCAAGAAGGGATACATGCCGCGCGGATTCGATTTTGCGTTGGCAAGCTTGTCAAGGGTTGCGTTCGGTGCCATGCCCATCGCTTTGCCACCAATGCCGGGAACTGTGATCGAAGTTGTTTCGGGCAATTCATCTTTATCCCAACTGCCAATCATGTAGCCAAAACTGCCAAGATAGTAAGAGGGAAAAATCTGCCGCTTGCCTTCCGGGAAATTGGAATTCCATTCCGGTGGGGAATAAAACGTTTTGGATTGTTCAATTTCGACCGGTGCCGCCGTTGCGGCATAGGATTTGGAGTTCGCGCTGTAGGGTGCGCGGGCAGGATCGGTTTTTGCGTCGGCGTAATATTTGTTGTCGAAGTACTCATTAAAGAGAGCTCCGGGCGTGAACACCAAACCGACACTCGCGGTAAAATCAATGTAGGTGCCGCGACCTATCCACTCCGTGAGCATAGATTCGCCGTCTGAAATTTCGGACTGCTCTTCAGGGGTTAGTTCGTACGCGTGGGAGGCAATAATTTCCGCGCCCGGCTCAACGAACAAAACTTCTTTTGCGGCGTTCACTTTTTCGGTCAGTTCGGCGAGTTGTGTTCTCTGCTCGTCGGTCATCGGTTCGTTGAGTTCATGGGATGCAATCAGCAAGTTCTGATAAGTGGCGTTGTTTGCGGCAAGGACCTCGACTGCGGCTTTGATCGCTTGGTATTTTGCGTCCGCTTTTTCGGCATCGGATACATCGAAATACGGCTCATCCGCCGTCGCGCCGCCGGAAACCAATGTGACTCCCGAAACCAACAGCACGCAGAGCAAAGCCGCGAGTGCGCGTTTGAAAATTTTCATTGCAAATCCTCCTGTTTTAATTATGTTTTTGCCATGTGTCTGCCGGCAAGATATACTCCCGCCTTTGTGTGTATCTATTCTACAGGATTGCAAGCAAAATTGCAAGGGGTTGGACGATTTTTTTTCCGGAAATTTTTTGCCGCTTCACAGAGGTATGGACAATTTGCACAAACAGCACGTTCCACAAAATTTAATTTGTTTTTTCGTCAAATGGACCATCTTCTTTGTTACATTGCTGTAATAATGTGAAAGTTATTCACTAATCGATGAAAATTGTTCCTTTTTTGCAAATTTTCTTTCATGCCCTCTTGCAAAAAGCAAAATATTCGTGTACAATATGTCCAAGTTGCACGAAGATTTGCGCAGACCGTTTGCGCGTGGGAGGATTTTTAGAATGCCTGATCGCTTGTTCCAAGGGATGATTCAGCATGTCAGCGACGCCATCGACCGGATGGTGGGTATTTTGAGCAATACCGGTGCCGTGATTGCCTGTTCTAACCCCTCGTTAATCGGCACGAACATGAGCGAAGTTGCGGGAGCTGTTTTTACGCAACCCGGTTGCGTTGCGCGCGAAGGGCTGTCGTTTGCGCGGCTCGAAAGCAAAACGGGGGCGCACTTCGTTGTTTTTGTGCAAGGCGAAGACGATGCCGCGCAAAGTTGCGCACGACTGTGTTCCGTCACGCTGGGCGGCATGGAACAGTATGCCGACGAGCGCTTCGATCGTGCCAATTTTATCAAAAACGTGATTTCGGACAATATCCTGCCGGGGGATATCTATCTGCGCACGCGTGAGCTGCATTTCAACAACGACGTGCCGCGCGCGGTTTTGCTCATCCGCATGAGCGATCCTTGCGAAGTTTCGGTTTTTGAAACCATTTTGTCGCTGTTCCCCGACAGAACCAAGGACTTTGTCCTGAACATCAGCGAAACGGATATCGCCCTTGTCAAAGAAGTCGCGTCGAACGTAGACATGCGGGATCTCGAAAAACTTGCGCGATCCATTGCCGACGCGGTGAGCACGGAATATTATCATCAGCCGTGCGTGGGCATCGGCTCCGCCGTCAACAGCATTCAAGAGCTTGCGACATCATACAAAGAAGCGCAGGTGTCGCTGGAGGTCGGCAAGGTTTTTGATACGGAAAAGAAGATCATCAGCTATGAATATCTCGGCATTGCCCGCCTCATCTACCAGCTTCCAAAGCGCCTTTGCGCGATGTTTTTGCAGGAAGTCTTCAAGCGCGGCACAATCGACACGCTGGATCAAGAAACCCTTTTCACCATCCAAAAGTTTTTTGAAAACAACTTGAACGTGTCCGAAACCTCACGCAAGCTGTTTGTCCACCGCAACACACTTGTCTACCGTCTCGAAAAAATCAAAAAACTCACGGGGCTGGATTTGCGCGAGTTTGACGACGCGATTGTTTTCAAAGTGGCGCTGATGGTGAAAAAATACTTGGACGCGAGACCGATCAGATATTGATTCGGCGAAGCGTGATTGCGTTTATCCTACTTGCTTGCGTTCGCCCAATCACCGCAAAAACACTGGGCATCGATGGTTTTTACAATTTAAAGCGCTACATGGGCGGGAAGCACAATGCTTCCGCCCATGGGCATTTTTAGGGGTGCGGTAAATTATGGATGTTTTTTTACCATTTAATTGCATAATTTGTAGAATACAGGAAATTGCAGGGAGAATACCATGATTTATTTCCGTGATGTAACAAAGGAATATCCCAACGGCACACGTGCGCTCAACGGTGTCAATTTGCATATTGCGCCGCAGGAATTCGTGTTTGTGGTCGGCGCGTCCGGCGCGGGCAAAAGCACGTTTTTGAAGTTGCTTCTGCACGAGGAATTGCCCACAGCCGGCAGTGTGCGGGTGGGGCGTTTTGAACTCAACGCGCTGAAAGCGCGGCAAATTCCCCTGTTCCGCCGTCAGCTCGGCGTGGTGTTCCAAGATTTTCGGTTGATTGCAACGATGGATGTTTATGACAACATTGCGTTTGCCATGCGCGTCGTTGGCGCGAAAGAAAAACACATCGCCGAGCGTGTGCACTATTTATTGCATTTGGTCGGTTTGGAGCGAAAAGAGCACAGCAAGCCCAGTGAACTTTCGGGCGGCGAACAACAGCGTGTCGCCATCGCCCGCGCGCTTGCGAACGAACCTGATTTGATTATCGCCGACGAACCGACAGGGAACATTGATCCACGCATGAGCCAAGAACTTTTGGAACTGTTTGTGCAGCTCAACGAGGCCGGCACAACCATTGTTATGGTGACGCATGCCCATGATTTGGTGCGCCATTACGGCAGACGCGTGATCATTTTGGATAACGGCAGTATTGCCGCCGACGGCGGCTTGCGCCCAACGGTGTCTCCGGCTCCGCCGCGCCAATCAATGCCCGCGCGTGCGCACCGCAAACCCCCGCAGCTCCCGCCGGAAGAAGTGTTTTCAAATATTTGGAAGGGGTAGATTTTTCTCTACTTTTTCTGAAGAAAAAGTAGCAAAAAGACTTTTCCCGCTTCGTGCGGCAAGATATCAACGCGTGCGTATTTGGAAAATACACAAATGCATACGGCACAAGCAATCTCAGAATAATTGCAATACGTTTTTTAAGCGATGAGATAGGAGGCGTTTGTCTTATGAAATCAACAAGCCGGGGACGGGCTTATCTGACAAAGATGGGCTTGCGCAACATCCGAACGAACCGCACCATGAGTATCGCTTCTGTGCTTGTGCTTGTGTCGTGCCTGATGCTTATCGGCATGGTTTTTTTGGCGGCAATCAATTTGAACGCGATCCTTTCGGAATTCAATTCCCGTAATGTGATCATGGTGTTCCTCAAGGACGGCACATCCCCCGCGCAGCAGGATGCCGTAAAGACGGCGATTGAGTCGTTGCCCAATATCGAATCCTGCGCATTTGTGTCGAGCGAGGATGCGCTGAACCGCATTGTTGAAAGCAATCAAGAAAACTACGCTTTGCTGGAGGGCATTGATTCGCAATTTATGCCCGCGGGCTTCGAGGTCGTCCCCGCTTCCATGGACGACTTTGACGCGACGGTCACGCAGTTGCAAACCATTTCCGGTTTTGTTGAAAGCGTGCGGCATTTTCAAGGGATTGCCGCACAGCTTGCCGCGCTCGAAAAAGCGCTGACGGTCGTCGGCACGGCGGTGATTGCCGTGCTCTTGGTCGTTTCGCTGTTCATCATCTCCAGCACCGTGCAAACAACGATGTATTCGCGTCAGCAAGAAATCAAGGTGATGAAAAGCGTGGGTGCCGCCCCATCGTTTATCCGCTGGCCGTTTTTGGTGGAGGGCATTGTGCTCGGCGTGTTGGGATCACTGGCGGCGCTTGTTGTGGTCGGATTGGTCTATCTGCTCTTGGGCGGAGTGCTCGAACCGTTCCTTGCGCGATTGCTTTCGGGTTTTTCGCTGATTCCTTTCTGGGTAAACCTGCCGGTTGTTTTGCCATCATTTTTGCTCGTCGGATTAGTCACGGGCGGCGGCGGCAGCATGCTTTCCATCACACGTTACTTAAAAGAAAAAGTTTATGAGACTTCAGAGCTTGAAGCAAGCTGAAACGGAGGGCGATGAAATAAAAATGAATGTCAAAAAGACAAGGATTAAAGAACAGATCATCCGGCGCGTTTTTGTGGTCGGGTTATGTTCCGCGTTGCTGTTCGGCATCATTTGGGTCAGCCCCGCGGCCGAAACGACTGAGGAAATCAAGTCAAAGATGGAACAGATCGAAGATCGCATCGAAAAACAACAAGAGGAAATCAACGCCCTGCGCAACGATAAAAAAGACCAGGAAAAGCTGATTGCCGCGCTCGACAAGCAAGTGGACGACGTCACCGCGAAAACAGATATCATCGACGCGGAAATTGCGGAGCTTGACGGTGAAATGCAGACTCTTGAAACCAAAATCGAAAAACTCAACGATAGCATTGACGATTTGCAAACCAAAATCGCCGATATCGAAACCAAAACAGGCGCAAAAGAAGCGTTGATCGTCAACATGCAGGAATCGCTCAAACAGCGGCTGCGTCAGCAATATATGGCAGGTCCCGCGTCAAATCTGCAATTGTTGCTTTCCAGCCCCGATCTGGCGGGATTTTTGACCATGACCGAATACATACACACGGTTGCCGTGCGCGATGCCGCGTTGAAAGAATCGCTTGAAACCGAAATGAAAGAACTTTTGGCGCTAAAGGAGGACTATGCGGCGCAAACCAAAGAAATCAATGGCAAAAAAGCGGACTTGGAGGCCGAAAAAGCCGTTTTTGCCCAAAAACGTTCTGAACGCCGCGCGGCAAAAAAAGAGCTTGACAACCAACACGACCGTATATCCGCCGCCATGACCGAAATTTATGCCATTATCGCAACGCTCGATAGGGAATCCAGCGAGGCAAAGCGGTTGCTCGAAAAAGATCGCAAGGCGCAGGAAGAACTCGAACGCAAATTGGATGAAAAACTCCGCGAAAAAAAACAAAGCGGCGCAATCAATCCCGACAACATCGCCGTTGCGGAGGGCAAAATGCGCTGGCCCGTGCCCTATGAGGCGTGCTATATCAGCTCGTTGTTCGGCGACACCGTCAACCGATCGCACACGCACAAAGGGCTGGATATTTCAGCAAGCGGCGCGAACAACAAGGATTATTCCATCATTGCCGCTCTGGACGGCGAGGTCCTGGAGACCGGCTACAGCAGTTCCATGGGCAATTATGTGGTGCTTTACCACGGCATCTACGCCGTGAACGGCAAAGAGATTAAAACGACCTACATGCATTTGCGCTCCGTCGCCGACATCGTCAAAGAAGGTGTGCGGATCAAAGCGGGTAAAATCATTGGCATCATGGGGAGCACGGGGAACAGCACGGGTGCGCACCTACACTTCCAAATCAACGAAATCCACAGCGATAACTCATCAACGCCCGTCGATCCGTTGAAATATGTTTCAAATCCATACGATTGATAAATGAGACATCCTCGAAACCGAAAAACCATCATTTTTAAAACGAAATTTCCATGGGAGATTTCGTTTTTTCTCTTGACAAATCATTAAACAGCATATATAATATATTTAGATTAACTGGTAATGGAGGCGGCAACCATAGGATATTCAACTTCATTCACACAGGGAATTACATTGCTCTTAACCATTCATTCGCTGAATGAAGCAAATGGCGCGCAGGTAGTCCCAACCAAATTGCTCGCCGCATACGCCGGCATCCCTTTCGCGTCGGCGGTTAAAACGCTGAAGAGCCTGAGCGCGGCGGGGATAACCGATTCAAAAGAAGGCGCCGGTGGCGGCGCGTTTCTGGCAAGACCGGTGTCTGAGATTACCCTGTTGGATATTTTTAAGGCGGTTGAACAGGACACGACCCTTTTCAAAATGCATACGGGAATCAATTGTGACCAAAGCCGCGTTGACGGATTGAAACGCCGCGTGGAGGTTTGTATTACCGATGCCGCTAACGCGATGAAGGAATCCCTGCGCGGCGTCACTTTGGAAAACATATGGACGGGGAGATGTTTGCCTTGAGGAAAAAACTGATTCTTGTAACGCTTGCGGCTGTTATCCTGCTTGTGGGCGCTACGGTCATCAAAACAAAAAACCCTTTCAATTTCGGAATAAGTCCGCTTTACGTTAACGACGGCTTACGGCAAACCGGCCGACGGCTTGAGGTTGCTTTCACCTGTGACAACCTGCTCATGGTGGCCTCGAACCAGTACGCAATCTGGATTGAGGATATGGACGGCAACTATGTCGATACGCTCTACGTTACCCGTTATACCGCCGGGGAGGGACACCGCCGCCGCCCGCAGTCCATACGGGAATGGGTCGCCGCCGCCGACCCCGGGAATATGCGCGCTTCAGAAATTGACGCGATAGCGGGGGCTACGCCAAAGCCGGGCAATTACGTCGTGTGTTGGGATTTCACGGACGGCAAGGGTAATCCCGTTACCGGCTCTCGGTATCGTTATTTCATTGAGGGAACACTATACATGGACGATGATGTGATGTACTCCGGCGTCATCCATTTGGGTGACGACGCGTGGGAAGAATATCCCGAACCCGAATACACCGTCGCGGACAGCGAATATAAGGCAATGCTCTCGAATGTTCGGGTGGCGTACTACCCTGATTGAGCCGGAGGATATTTCAATGAAAACAGAAAACAGAATTGTTTTAGACTACGCGATGCTGTGCGCACTCCTGATGATGATGGTCAAACTCATGACGGGCGCGATTGTGCATGAATCCTTGGGCATAGCTTTCACCGTTCTCGCTGTTGTTCACCTGCTGAACAACAAGATCGGTCTGAAAAATGTGCGCAAAAAAGCGCGGTTTGCCGTAAACACCCTCTTGCTGCTTGCTCTCATGTCAACCGTGGTCAGCGGCATGATGCTCTCTGTATCTTTGTTCAGATTTTTGAACATCCCCTATCGCGAGATTGTCTATACCGTTCACACCTCGTCGGCGTATGCCCTGTTTCTGCTGTCGCTGACGCATTTGTGTATGCACGGAAAAGCAATCGCCGCTTTTTTACGAAAGAGAAAACAGGCGGGGACGGAGGAGAAATCATGAGTAAGGTCATTGCAATCAACGGCAGTCCGCGTAAAAACGGAAACACCGCCGCCCTGCTTCAAAGAGCTTTAGAAGGTGCGGCTTCCGTCGGCGCGGAAACGGAACTGGTTCACCTCGTGGATTTATGTTACAAGGGGTGCGTGAGTTGCTTTGCCTGCAAACGCAAGGGCGCGAAGAATCCGAATCGTTGCGCTATGCAAGACGACCTTTCCCCGATATTGGAAGGGGCGATGCGCAGCGACGTTATCATCTGCGGCTCGCCGATTTACCTTGGCGACGTGACTTCCCTGATGAGGGGATTCATCGAACGTTTGGGTTTTATCAACGTGTCCTATAGCCGCAAAGACAACAACAATTTCAAGGGCAAACCTAAAAACTGCGCATTCTTCTACACGATGAACGCTCCGAAACCGATGCACTTGCTCTTTGCGGCGGCTTATTTGTATAACACGGGAATGCTGCGAAGATTCGGCGGCAAAACAAAACAGTTGGTCAGTGCCGATACTTGGCAATTTGATGATTACAGCAAGTATGACGCTTCCAATTTCGGCATTGAAAAGAAGAAAAAGGCGCGCGACACGGTATTTCCGAAAGACTGCCAAAAAGCCTACGATATCGGCCGCCGTCTCGCTTTCATCAAGGAGGGCAAGTGATGGCGAACAGAGTTTATTTTTTTACGGGAACAGGCAACAGCCTGCGTGTGGCGCGAAGCATTGCGGGCGCTCTTGACGATTGCGAAGTAATCGCCATTCACAAGGGCGCGGCGTCAACTGTCCCGGAAAGTTTGGAGCGCGTCGGCTTCGTATTCCCCGTCTATTTCTGGGGTCTGCCGGGTATGGCCGCGGAATTTTTACGCGGCATAAGCCTTCCGGAGCAAGGCGGCACGTACTATTTCGCCGTCGCCACGTTCGGCGGGATAATCGGGAACGCGCTCCCGCAAGTTAAACGGTTGCTTGCCGATAAAGGGATAACGCTAAACTATGGCGGCGGCGTATGTTCTTACAGAAACGCCGTCGTCTACTACGAAATGAAGCAGGATGTCGAAGCCGTTACCCGCAAAGCTGAAGCCCGCGCTCAAAAAGTGGTGTCGGCGGTAGTCGCTAAGAAGAAAAAGCGTGTCGGTCGCGGCATAAAGAAAATCTTTCAGCTAAACGCCGATAACATCGCCGCGTTCCATGCGATGGCTCTGCATTATACCATCAGCGGCGATTGCGTGGGATGTGGCCTATGCGCGTCAGTTTGTCCGGCGGAGAACATTCTGTTTCAAGACGGAAAGCCTGTGTTCGGCGATGCTTGCGAATACTGTCTTGCTTGTATCCAGCATTGCCCGAAACGCGCCATCAACGATGGAGATAAGACCGTCACGCGAGGAAGATACACGCATCCCAATGTGACCGCCGATATGATTGCTTGCTATTATAAGTCGAATAACGAAACGCACGAAAGTTGAGGTTTTATATGCCCGGTTACGCAAAGCGGATTATTCCCTGTTTGGATGTGAAAAATGGACGCGTCGTAAAAGGCGTCAGTTTTGTGTGCCTGCGCGACGCGGGCGATCCCGTGGAATGCGCGATGGCCTACGACAAAGCGGGCGCGGACGAGTTGACGCTGCTTGACATCAACGCCTCACACGAAGGGCGCGGCAACATCGTGCAGGTGGTCGAGCGCGTGGCGGCGTGTATTTTTATTCCGTTCACGGTTGGCGGCGGTGTTCGCACGACGGAGGACTTCAAGCGATTGCTCCTTGCGGGCGCAGACAAAATCGCGATCAATTCCGCCGCTGTGCGGCGTCCCGCGCTCATCAGCGAAGCGGCGTATAAATTCGGCAGTCAGTGCGTCGTTTGCGCCATTGATGCCAAACGGCGCGAAACGGGAGGTTGGGAGGTTTATCTCAACGGTGGGCGCATTCCAACAGGATTGGATGCCGTTGCGTGGGCTGTGGATGCCGCAACGCGCGGCGCGGGCGAAATATTGCTCACCAGCATGGATTGCGACGGGCAAAAGAGTGGCTACGACTTGGAATTGACCCGCGCTGTGAGTGAACGCGTGCATGTGCCTGTGATTGCATCGGGCGGTGCGGGCAGTCTCACGCATTTTAAGGATGCTCTCACCATCGGCAGAGCGGATGCCGTGTTGGCGGCGTCGCTCTTCCATTTCGGCGAAATGACGATTGGGGAACTGAAGGCATATTTGCATGAAAATGGGATATCCGTTCGGCGATCGTAATCATGTGTTTGTGATTCTTGCAAGTTGACAAGCAATCGCCGCATATACTGTTGTATATACCGACGCCGAAAGTTGGTGCAGTATGCGGGGGTTGCGTCAATCATTTTTTTTTGCACACAAAAGGCAAGCGCTGCGGTTGCGGTTGCCGCGCTTGGGGTTCCGAAAATTACGCCCCGTCCATATCGTCAAACTCTTGTGCCTGCTTGCGGGTATTGTTGCAATATGCGTTGTGCTTGACGCTCGGTCCGCGCCCAAAATCAAGGCGCTTGCCGCGCTTGGAGCAAAACAGCAGGCGACGGAAGCGATATCCGCCGCAATTGAGGAAGTTCTTGTCGACGAGCATGTGACATACGACAGTCTTGTCTATATTACGCAGGGGGCGGATGGTATTCGATCCATTCAAACCGACGCGGTGATGGTCAACGTTATACGCGGCAAAATCAATCACGCTGTCGAAGAAGCAATCGCGGCGCACGGCGCGAAACTGAAGCTACCCCTGGGCGCGTTGCTCGGCAGCGATCTGTTCGCGGGAGCGGGTCCGAAACTACCCATCACACTCACGATGGCGGGGCACGCGCAGTCAGTCGTCCAAAGTGATTTGGTGTCGTCGGGCATCAACCAGACCATGCACCGCGTTTTGCTGCAAATTGACGTTTCACTTTCGGTAATTTTGCCTGATGGCATTGTGGAAACCGCGTTGCAAACCGTTGCTTGCCTTGCCGAAACGGTGATTGTCGGCGATGTGCCGCAGGGATTGCTGGCGCAAAAATAAGAGCCTGTTTGGCGCGCGCAAATTGCAAGATGTTTTTTCAAAAAATGACCTTGACAAACGCGCTGTTTTCGCGTATAATGATTTTGTTCTTGGCACCATTAGCTCAGTTGGTAGAGCACCTGACTCTTAATCAGGGTGTCCACGGTTCGAGCCCGTGATGGTGTACCACCGAAAAGCCTTGATCCTCACCGGGTTGGGGCTTTTTTGTTTGCCTTTTTAATGCTCCGAACAACCCAAAACCCCCTCCCATGGGGAGAGGGTTGGCGTACGCGGAAGCCAACCGCGACTCTGAAAAATCGGAGAGGAGACATACTCCAAGATCAGAATATCCTGCCTACCTGAACAAGGGGTGTCGAGGGGGCAACGAGTAACCCATGACAAAGTCGTAAATTCCCAAAGTAAATTCCACAGTGACATGCCAAGTGGCGTTTAACGTGAGAAAGGGGTTAAAAGCAGAGGGAATTTAGTATGAGAAGTGGAAAACGTGCAAAGGAAAAAGCGGC
>JAITDE010000078.1 GCA_031282735.1 Oscillospiraceae bacterium
CTTGATTTTTTCGCGAGAAAATGCTATAATGCATGCATCTTACCTGTTCCTTTTTTCGGTTGAATGCTTATAGAGCCGTGCCAACGTAGGGAAATCTTTTTTGGAGTACCATTCCAAAAATCACCTTGTACGAACCTTATCCGGCACGGCGATCGTCGTGATAGGATACAGGTTTGTACTGGTAACAAGAATCGGGGGGCGCAGATGATGCGCCCCCCTTGATTTTTTTACTCCCTCGCATTTAAGCCGCTTCCAATGATGATATTCTAATGGCAACCTCTAAAAAACACACCCAATTGAACGGTAGAAAAGCAAGTTGTTCCACGCGGCGTAAATTAAAAGCATCGAAAGCGCGGAAATGGGCGTCCGTTCAAAAAACAACCAGTTGTGCCCAAGTTCCAGCACGGTGGAACGCGCCGGAATGGGGTTGAGTAGCATGTTCAATCCTGTAACGAGGAGAATGCCGAAAAGGCTTGCGGGGAATATTTTGTGCAATCGTTTGAATTTGCGCGGAAAAGTAATCAAGACCACCAGCATGATGGTGGAAAACAGCACCGTCCGCCAGTTTGCATGAAATCCCAGTTGCCCATAACTCTGCAAAAGCCGCCAGACATTTGTGCCTTGTGCGCCCACAGCAAAATAACCGGCGGTTTGATACAGTGTCATCACAACCGCGCAGACGACGGCAAACGCGAAAATCGCTTTGCTTGTCCACATTTTCGGATACCAAAAAACACTTAATACAATGATCAGAAACAAAATGATCGCAATCCAATTTGCTATAAAAGGGCTTTGATTGAGTGCGACAAATTGCGTGACGACAAGATACATTGCAGACGCGTCGATTTTTTTCCAAGCCGTTAGCCCAAGCAATAGCACAAAGCAAAGAATAACGGGGAGATACTGCAAACTATCCCTGTCGAACGGTACGACAACGCGCAGTGCCAGCAACATCGGGAACGCCGCGAGCACCGCACGAAACCAATCAAGTGCAATTTGCTGACTTTTGCGCATAGAATCCTTTCATAGGTTCTTTTTTTGAAGAAAAAGAACGAAAAATCAAACGACCTTTGGTTTATTCCGTTGGGCGGGATTCCTTTCGAGTTGCGGTTCGCCGCCGTTGACGCAACTTGCGGTTATGACGACACGTTCCACCGTTTGATCGGATGGCAAGCGGTACATGAGGGGTTGGAGGAGTTCCTCCAGCGTTGCGCGTAAACCGCGCGCCCCCGTGCCGCGCTGGATTGTTTTTTCCGCAATCAGCGTGAGCGCGTCCGTCTCCATGGCGAGTTCCACGCCGTCGTAGGAAAACAATTGCTGATATTGCTTGAGCAGGGCGTTGCGCGGTTCGGTCATGATGCGCACCAAGGCGGGCACATCAAGCTCTTCCAGTGTCGTCACCACGGGCATCCGCCCCACAAGTTCAGGAATCAGTCCGTAACGCACCAAATCCTGCTGCGTTGTTTGGGCAAGAAGATGTTCATATTGGTTTTTGATCTTGTTTTTAATCTGGGCGCCAAAGCCCATTGACGAACCGCCCAGCCGCTTTTCAATCACACGTTCAATCCCCGCGAACGCGCCGCCGCAGATGAAGAGAATGTTGGACGTATCAATCTGCAAAAAATCGTCTTGCGGATGCTTGCGCCCACCGCGCGGCGGCACGTTGGCGTTCGTACCCTCAAGGATTTTCAGCAACGCCTGCTGAACACCCTCCCCGCTCACATCACGGGTGATGGATGGATTTTCGCTCTTGCGGGCGATCTTGTCAATTTCATCAATATAGATGATGCCGCGCTGTGCCAGATCTATGTCGTGGTCGGCGGCCTGAATCAAGCGAAGCAGAATGTTTTCAACATCTTCGCCAACATAGCCCGCCTCTGTGAGCGTCGTCGCGTCGGCAATGGCAAACGGGACTTCAAGAATTTTTGCAAGCGTTTGCGCGAGCATGGTTTTGCCTACACCCGTGGGACCGAGCAACAACACGTTGCTTTTTTGAATTTCGACGCTGTTCCCGCCGCGGTCGTGGTGATGAAAGACGCGCTTGTAGTGGTTATAAACCGCCACACTCAGCGCGACTTTCGCGTCTTCCTGCCCAATCACATATTCGTCAAGCTTTGCTTTGATTTCTTGGGGGATGGGCAAACGATTGTCGGACGACGGCTTGCGAACATCCTTTTTGTCCGCCGTTGCGCGTCGTGTTTCGGCGAGGATATCACAGCACAAATCCACACACTCATTGCAGATATAAACCCCCGAACCCGCAATCAATTTTTCGACTTGCGCGTGGGATTTTCCGCAAAAGGAGCAGACGACAGAACTATCTTTGATTTCATCCTTTGGCACTCAAAAACACCATACTTTCGTTGCTTGTCAGCGTTTGGCAAGGATTTTGTCAACCAAGCCATAGTCGACGGCCTCCTCGGCAGTCATATAAAAATCACGTTCCGTGTCGCGTTCAATCACTTCAAGCGGCTGCCCCGTGTTCACGCTGAGCAATTTATTCAGGCGCGCGCGGGTGAGGAGAATGTGATCGGCGACAATTTTTATTTCGGTTGCTTGCCCCTGCGCCCCGCCCATGGGCTGATGAATCATGATCTCGCTGTTCGGCAACGCGTAGCGTTTGCCCTTTGCGCCCGCCGCAAGCAAAAACGATCCCATGGATGCCGCCATACCCATGCAGATGGTGGAAACATCGCACTTGATGTAGTTCATGGTGTCAAAAATTGCCATACCGGCGCTGACTGAACCGCCGGGCGAATTGATATAGAAGCTGATATCCTTTTCGGGATCTTCCGCTTCCAAATGCAAAAATTGGGCGATCACAAGGCTTGCCGTCACATCGTTCACTTGATCCGACAGCATCACAATCCGTTCGTTGAGCAGACGCGAAAAAATATCGAACGACCGCTCACCGCGCCCTGTTTGTTCAATGACCATTGGGACTAAAGACATAACAAAACCTCCTCACAATATAACAAGAGTATGAAACGAAACGACGGATTTATTCGGCGATTTCTTCCGTAACTTCAGATTCTTCTTCGAGTTTATCTTCATCATCAGCTTCTTTGGGTTCAACGCGCACCGCTGTTTCCTTCACCAGCGCAAGTGCTTTCTCGCGCTGCAAATCGGAGATGATTTCATTCTTCGGCACACGATATTTGACCAGTGCAAGTTCCGTTTCGTATGCGGTGGCAAGGCGTTGGTATTCCGCTTCAATCTCTTCGTCGCTCGGCATAATGCCTTCCTGCCGCGCGATTTCCTCCAGCGCGAGTTCCACTTTGACTTGCGCTTCCGCGCGTTCAAGCATGGAAGCATGGAAATCATCCGCGTCTTGACCAAAGTAGCGCAGGTAGTTTTCAATTGGAATTTGAATCCGCTGAACCAGCAGTTCCTCGTTGCGCCGCGCGCGGTTCCGGAACAACACCGCCGCAATTTCTCCCTCGACCTTCTCAGCCAAAGCATCCTGCACGGTATGTTCAAGCAATTCTTTATCGCCTTCTTCCGCTTCCTCTTTCAACCGCGCAAGCAATTTTGTCCGCATATCGGCCACATCGTCAAAATCTTGATCTTGCGCAAAATCGTCGTCCACTTCGGGGAGTTCCTCCGCTTTGACCGCAAGCAATTCGATGGCAAACACAACAGACTTGCCGGCCAGCGTCTGCTCGCCGTAGTCCTCCGGAAAACAGACCTCGATATCGAATTTTTCGCCGGTGCTGTGCTCGACGATTTGATCTTCAAACCCCGGAATGAAGTCCCCTGAGCCGAGTTTTAAATCGTGATTCTCTGCCGTGCCGCCATCGAACGGCACACCATCAAGCGTACCCATGTAGTTTATCTGCACAACGTCGCCCAATTGGGCGGGACGCTGCACTTCTTCAAGGCGTGCGTTGCGCTGGCGCAACTGCTCAATTTCATCGTCAACATCCGTTTCGCTGATGTCCACCTCTGCCTGGGGGACTTCAATCCCTTTGTAGCCGCTCACCGTAATCTCCGGTTTGGCGATGAGCGTAAAAGAGTAGCTCACGCCATCTTCCTTGCTGATTTTTTCGATGTCTAAATCATACGGATCGGCAACGGTTTCGATTTCCGTCTCTTTGACGACCGCGTCGACCTGTGCGGGGATCAGCGCGTTGATGGTCTCCTCAAAAAAGAGATTGTCTCCATATCGTTTTTCCGCCAGCGGACGCGGCACTTTCCCTTTGCGAAAACCGGGCATTTGCAGCTTTGGCAGCTCTTTTACAAACGTTTTATCCAGTTCCGCGCAAAACGTCTCCGCGTCGATGTCCGCCGTGATTTTCCAAATGCCGGCTTCCACTTTCTCCTTTGAAATAAATCCCATAATCCCAAAATCCTCCCCACGCTACGCGCATCTCAATTTATAATACAACTGGAACAGTATACATGATTTGCGTCAGAAAATCTATAGCCAAATGTAAATTTTTAATTTTTCAGCAGATTTTTGCCAATACGCATCCAAAATCTGTTCAAAAAGCCGTATGGTTTTGCTATTCTTCCCCACGACGGCGGCGAAGCAACGAACGCACCTTGATCGGCAGACCAAACAAGTTGATAAAGCCGGCCGAATCGTTCTGATCGTAGACATCGTCTTCGTCAAACGTCGCGAACGCTTCACTCCACAGCGAATGGGGCGACGTGATCCCCGCATTGATAATATTACCTTTGTAAAGCTTCAGGCGTACTTCGCCCGTAACGGATTCCTGCGTTTTGTCCACAAAGGCATCAAGCGCCTCGCGGAGCGGCGTATACCACTGCCCAAAATACACCAGTTCCGCATAGCGAGCCGCCAGCAATTCCTTGTAGTGCGCGGTGTCGCGGTCGAGCGTGATGGTTTCGAGCACTTCGTGTGCGCGGTAGAGGATTTTGCCGGCAGGATTTTCGTAAACGCCGCGGGACTTCATGCCGACTAAGCGGTTTTCAACAAGGTCGTCGATGCCGACGCCGTTCGCGCCGCCGATGGCGTTGAGCTTTTCAATCAGCGTCACTCCATCCAGTTTTTCGCCGTCCAGCGCAACAGGAATTCCTTTTTGGAACGTTAAAGTGATATAAGTCGGCGCGTCGGGCGCATCTTCGGGCGCGACACCCAACTCCAAAAATCCGGGTTTTCGATATTGCGGCTCATGCGCGGGATCTTCCAAGTCCAACCCCTCATGCGACAGGTGCCACAGATTTTTATCTTTGGAATAACTCGTTTCGCGCTTGATTTTGAGCGGGATACCATGCGCTTCGGCGTAGTCGATTTCTTCGCCGCGCGATTTGATTTCCCAAACACGCCACGGCGCAATGATTTGCATCTGCGGCGCGAACGCTTTGAACGTCAATTCAAAGCGCACCTGATCGTTCCCTTTGCCCGTGCATCCGTGGCAGATGGCATCCGCGCCTTCGGCAATGGCAATTTCGGCGACGCGTTTTGCAATCAGCGGGCGGGCGAATGATGTGCCCAGCAAATAATCGCGTTCATACCGCGCCCCCGCTTTGATGGTCGGGAAAATAAAATCTTCGACAAACTCTTTTTTGAGATCCTCAATATAGAGTTTGCTCGCGCCCGTTTTGATGGCTTTTTCCTCCAGACCATCCAGTTCCGTGCCCTGACCGACATCGGCCGAAACGCAAACGATTTCCGCGCCCGCATAGTTTTCCTTCAGCCAAGGGATCATGACGGAGGTGTCCAATCCACCGGAGTACATCAGCACAATTTTTTTGATTTCTTTCATGTCAATTTTTCCTTTCAAATATTTGTGAATTAAAATATACCGCAAATCTAACGTCTAACATAGCGTGGGAAGTTCTTTTGGTTCTTTTCTTTCAAGAAAAGAACAAGAAAAGAACAGTCAGCCCAAAAGCGTATTCTCCGCTTGCGGCGGCGGAACACGACTACCGCCCGTGAAGTAGTATTCGTAAATATCGCGCACGGTCGGGATGGTCGGCTCTGAGCTTTTGCAGCCTTCGCCGACGGCGATCACGGCAATTTCAGGATTGTCGAACGGCGCGAAACTGATGAAAATACCATTTGAAATCAGCGTGTCTTTGCCGTCAATTTTGCGCACGACCTGCGACGTGCCGGTTTTTGCGGCGACTTCAACAGGCAAATTCTTGAAATACCGCCCGGCGGTGGAACTTGGGTTCGTGCCGAGTTGATACATCGCCTGTTTGACAGATTGATAATACGCAACATCCACGCCGGTTGTGCCCAGCACCGTCGGGGTGTTGGCTTTCACGACTTCATTTGTCGCGGCTTTTCGAATACTCTGCACAAAATGCGCGCGGTATCGTGTGCCGTTGTTGGCGATTGTTCCTGTATAGACGGCGATTTGAATGGGCGTAAACAGGTTGTTTTGCCCAATGGCTGTTTGGATGTTGTAACCGGGATACCACTGCTGGTCCATTTTGTTGCGGCGTTCGGGGGAGTCCATCACGCCGCTGCTTTCGGGCAGTTCCACGCCCGTTTTTTGCCCCAATCCCATTGCCATGCGGTAGGCGTTCACCTGCTCGTAGCCCAATTGCCGCCCCAAATCATAGAAGAACGAATTGCAGGAATCCACCAACGCTTTGACGACATTGATCGGGCGTCCGCCGTGCAATCCCACTTGAGCGCACTTGTATTTGGAATCCAAATAATGATAGGTCCCCGTGCATCGGTATGTGTAAGTCGGCGTAATCAACCCCTCTTGCAACGCCGCCAAGGCGACCGACGGTTTGATCGTCGAACCGGGCTCATACGATCCCAACAACGCGCGATCGTAGAGCGGCGTTTCGGGATCCTTCATCAACTCGGTCAAGTCTTCGGTATAAGTTGAAATATCATAGCTCGGTGTTGTGACGCACGCAAGGATTTCAAAATTACGCACATCCAGCACCACGACCGCGCCTGCGGGCGGCACGTTATACCGTTTGGTGCTTTCGCTCAAATATTTCGGAAAACGTTCCTGAATCATCTCCTGCAATTCTTTGTCGATGGTCAAAATCACGGTGTCGCCCTGTTGCGCTTCTTTAACGACCTCCGATTCGACGATGCCCGACTGGTTGGTGACGACCTTTTCGCCGTCTTTGCCGCGCAGATAAGCCTCCTCGGAACGCTCGATCCCCGACGCGCCGAATTCGTCGTTGAGCTTGTAACCCTCGCCTTTGTGTTTGGCGTAATCCTCGGCATTGATGGCGGCGACGCGTCCCAAAATATGTGGCGCAATCGTGCCGTCGGGATAAAATCGATCGGGTACGACCTCCGATCGCACACCGCGATAGAACGCGGAATTTTCCAGTATAATCGAAACCAGCGCTTCGCCGACGTCGTCCGCAAACGTATACGGCGCGCTCGTGCTATAGTTCTGTCGCTCCATTTCGTAGATGACGGACGCGATTTTGCGGGCATCCTCGGTGGAGTAATCCGTCAGCGCGTAGCGTTCCACCAGCGCGTGCATGCAGTCTTCAACGGTTGCGTTTGGGTTGAGATTCAGCTTTTCCTTGCTTTTGAGCGTGACAATATCGACCTCGCGATTGGGCGCGAACAACAGCTTACCGTTTTTATCAATCAAAATCGGTAGATTGTCGATCCACGGCGTATTATGTTTTTCAAACAGCGTGATGAGCGATTGTAACAGAGCGTTGCGTTCCGCTTTTTCGGTACGGATCGGGAAAAAAGGATGTTCAAAAATGATTGCCGTTTTGGAACGGTTTTCAACCAACGGCACACCGTTGCGATCCAAAATCACACCCCGCGCCGCAGAGATTGGCACGGCGCTCCGCGATGTGGTGTGGAGCACGGCATACTCCCCGCCATGCACCAATTGCGTAAAACAAAGCGTAATGATAAATCCAATTAAAATCGCGGCAAAAAAACCATAGATCGCACCTGTGCGGAATCGGAGCGTACGGGTATTCATTGTGCCAAAACACCTCCCTTGCGGCGGCTGGTGCGCCGCACAACGGCGTTGACCAGCAAATAATCAATCGGCAAAAACAAAATCGTATAAACAAACGACGGCAGATAGTAGCGCACAAACAAATAAATCGGCAAATCATGCCCCGAAAACACGTGCGCCGTCATCCAATGCGCAAACAGATAGAACGCGACTGCGCACGCTGAAAGCAGAAAGACAGCGATGCGATTGCGGTTGAGCAAATAACGCATGAGCATCGCGACGGCGAACGCCGTGCAAGTGCAAAAAATCGCGTGCAAACCATGCGCGTTTGCGGAAAGATCCCAGAAAACACCCGCGAAAAATCCCGCGCCGATGGCGGCGGGTTCGGTGTCCAGCACGGCGATCGTCACCACGAGCGGGATGAGCGGCAATGCGCGTATTCCAAAAATCGCAGGAAGCCACGGCACGTTTTGTGCCATGGCGGTGAACACGACAAATACCGCAAGTATCACACGGCGCAAATAGAGTTTGCGCTGGTTTTTGCTCAAGGGCATGCAAAAAATCTCCTATAACCCCAACACGTCTTTTGACACTTTTTCAAATAACTTCAAATGCTTCCGTGTCGATTGATAAACGCTTTCCGCCGTCTGCTCCACCAACGCAAAATAATCCTCCGCATGCGTCTGTGCGCCGCGAAAAAAAGCGTCAAAACTCGCGGTCGCGATGTTCACCTTGCAAATGCCAAGCCGAACAGCCTTTGCCAAGTCTTCCTCCGGAATGCCCGAACCGCCGTGCAAAACCAACGGCAAGTTGGTCAAGGCACGTATTTCAGCCAAAACCGCAAAATTCAGTTGCGGCTTGCCTTTGTAATGCCCATGCGCGTTGCCGATCGAAACCGCAAGCGCGTCGCACTGTGCGTTTTTGGCATAGCGCGCGGTTTCCTGTGGGTCGGAGTGTAAAGCCTCCGCCTCCGCGCCGCCCTCGCAACCCGACAGCACGCCCACTTCGCCCTCCAGCCACAAATCGGGGAATCGCGCCCTGATCGCCCTGGTGCGCAAAATATTTTCCGCAATCGGTAGCGCGGATCCATCGAACATCAGGCCTGTGAAGCCGTAATCCGCACATGCTCGCAGGATGTCGAACGATTCACCATGATCAAGCTGAACGGCGACAGGGATTTTTGCGGCACTTGCCGCGCCGACCATCAAGGGGGCGATCATATCCAGCGGTGCGTGCGGCATGCGCTTTTCGGCGACTTGCAAAAGGATTGGCGCGCCGAATTCCTCCGCCGCGCGGATGATACCGCGTGTCATTTCCAAGTTGCCCGTATTGAACGCGCCAATGAGGCGTTGCCGCCTGAAAGCATCCAATAATATTTCCTTTGGCGAAACAAGCGGCATGGAAAACTCCTTATAAAATAAAAATACACTTATCTTCTTTTTTTCTTATGAAAAAGAAGTCAGCACGAACACATCACGCAAGGAGGCAAAATCGACGGCCGGTTCTACGATCGCGACGGCGGACACGATTTTGGAATCTCCTTGAATTTCGCGCACCGTGCCGATGATCAAATCCTTTGGATAAATCCCGCCAAGCCCCGATGTGTTGATCAGCCCGCCGACGGTGATTGCCGTGGAACGATCCAACTGCGCAATTTGGAGCATGGATGTTTCGGCAAGCGCGACGGTCGTGCCGCACACGCCAACCTCCTGGGTGATGGTTTCATAGACGCTCACGTGTACGTCGGGATTGAGCAGTGTTTGCACCGTGCAGCTGGTTGGCTCAGTTTTGACGACAAGCCCGACCAAATATTTGCCGTACAGCACGGGATCTTGCACCGAAATCCCCGAAAGTGTGCCGCGGTTGAGCGTGAGCGCACCGTAATTTCCCGCGGGATCAATGCCGATAATCGACGCTTCGGCGTATTTATGATCGGGATGTTCTTTTTTTAGTTCCAAGAATTCCTCGTATAACGCCAGCTTTTTTTGCGCCGCGTCGTAGTCGGTGATACGTTCGCGCAAACGCGCAAGTTCGCTCTCCTGCGCGTCAATTTTGCTCTGCAACACGTGCGACGACCGAAAATAGCCGAGAAAATCGCTCGCGGCATTCGCGAGTTCCGCGCAAATACTTTGAACAGGCGTCGCGGCAAAGGACAACGCGGAAGTGATGGGCGACGCGCCGCTGTGCAACACAAATGACAGCAACGATCCCAGCATCAGCATCGCCAAACAGAACGCGAACGCCTTAAACGCCGATGTTTTTAATAATCGCCTCAACAAATTCCCCCTTCCCTTTTTTTCTGAAGAAAAGAAGCAAAAAGACCTTTGCCGCTTCGCGCCGTCATTTTTGCCGCTTCGCGCCGTCATTTTTAGATTGTGCGTATTTGCTTGTTTATTTGCTGCGGAGATCAGTCGTCATCGCCTGTGGGATACAAGTGCGAATTTTCAAGGCAGATACCCGTGCCGTCGACGACGCAATCCAATGGATTTTCGGCGACGTGGACGGGGATTTTGGTTTCGACCTGCACAAGGGCGTCCAAACCGCGCAACAACGCGCCGCCGCCAGTGAGCATGATGCCGTGGTCGATAATATCCGCGGCAAGTTCGGGCGGCGTTTTTTCGAGCGTCGCACGGATCGCATCCAAAATTTGATTGACGGGATCGGCCAAGGCTTCGCGGATCTCGGCGGACGTCACTTCCACGTGCTTTGGCAGACCATCCATCAAGTTGCGCCCTTTGATTGTCATTGTGCCTTCGCCCTCATATGGATATGCAGAACCGATGTTGATTTTGATATCTTCCGCCGTGCGTTCGCCGATGAGCAGGTTGTATTTCTTCTTGACAAAGGCAATAATGGAATCGTCAAAATTGTCGCCCGCCACACGCGCAGAACGGGATGTAACAACATCGCCGAGCGAAATCACGGCGACTTCGGACGTGCCGCCGCCGATATCCACCACCATGCTTCCGGTCGCTTCGCTCACGGGCAGACCCGCGCCGATTGCCGCCGCCATCGGCTCTTCAATCACGCGCACCTCTTTTGCGCCCGCGCCTTTTGCGGCGCCGTAGACCGCGCGGCGTTCCACTTCGGTTACGCCGGACGGAATGCAAATCAACACCCGCGCGCGGCTGAACGGCGAATTGTTCATGGCGCGGCGAATGAATTCTTTCAGCATGTCTGCGGTGATGTTAAAGTCGGCGATAACGCCGTCTTTCAGCGGACGCACGGCAATGATACTGCCCGGCGTACGCCCGATCATCTCTTTTGCCTGTGTGCCGACGGCGACCACGCGCGGCGGGTTTTGTCTTTGGTCGACGGCCACAACAGAGGGTTCTCTTATCACGGTCCCTTTGCCCTTGACGAACACGAGGGTGTTAGCAGTCCCCAAATCAATGCCGATGTCTTGCGAAAACAACATGAATACTTCCCCTTTTCCAAAGCTAGTTTTATTTTGGTTCAACCAGAGCGACCATTTGCATAAATGACTCTTCGCTGTAGTTTAGTTTATCGGTTTGCTGGCTGATTTCGACGCATCCGCCGGATGTTTGGACGACAAGATACTGAATGATCACAGGATTTTCGGGATCGCTCGCGGGAATCCGATATGTGAGTGTGATCGCGCTAGAGCCGAAAACCTCTGTTTCTTCAATGGAAATATCCGCAGTGGAATTCGTACCTTCGAGCGTCGCCTGAAACGAGTCTTTCCTCTGCATGATTTCGGTGCGCAAAGCCGGATATTTTTCCGTGCGCGGGATGTAAGTGATGGTGTCGTTTCCTTCATCCTTTTGCAATATAATAACGGTATCGCTCCGCACATAATGCCATTTTTTTGGAACTTTCACTTTGAACGCCGCACACGAAAGCTCATCGCCGCCCCATTTTTCCTTGACCGTCACGGGGTAATCCACCGCTTCGGTGAGCTGTTCGCCGTCTTCTTCAAGGGCATAGCCCTCTTTGTTGGTTTGCAGCACAATCAGTTTGCCATCCTGATTGGTGATCGTTTCACCCTTTTTATCGGTTTGGCAAAGATAATACCCATAGGTGTTCGCAAGCGGCTTTCCGCCGAAATCGGGACCGCACGCGGCGAACACGGCTGCGGTCAGCACAGGTATCAGCATGGCGGAAACGGGACGCAACGCCGCACAAACCGCTCGTTTATACTTATTTTTTGTCACATGAACCCCTCCAAAAATCACAGCGAACGCAATTATTACTATTCAACCGTTAGTATAACAGATTTTGCCGCCGTTTGTCAAATAAAAATACGTGTTTTTTTGAAGAAAAATGAATTTGCAAGTCAAATATGACCACGCGGAGCGGGAAAAGTTCTTTTGGTTCTTTTCTTTCAAGAAAAGAACACGTCACGCCCGCGCAATCTTTTCCGCTTCCAATGCCGCTATGCGGCGTTTGAATTCGTCGCCTTCCAGGTTGAAGAACAGCATTGGGATGACTGTCAGGACCGAACCGATGGCGGGGAAAATGGAGAACATAAAAAACATGCCTTGCTTTGTGGCTTCGGTTTGAACGACGCTGTCGCCCGATTTAAAACCGATGTAAACCAAACTGCCCGCAACAACAAGTTCAGTGAGCGCGCCCGCCCATTTTGTGAGCATACCCGTGACCATCAAGCTTGTCGCCTCGGCGCGTTTGCCCGTTTTGAGCGCGGTATAATCGAACGTGTTCATTTGCAGGATATTCCGCGCAACGTCGCCGATGCCGAACGGCACCCACGCAATCACCGAAAAGCACATGATAAAAATAATCCCCAGCGTCGACTGATAGCCGACCGCGTTCGCCGCGCCGTACATCACAAAATAACACACCGCATTGAGCAGGTTACAGCCGATGATAATGCGGCTTGGGCGGAAACGCTTGAGCAAAACAGGCGCAAGCGCAACCGCCAAAAAGTGCGGCGCACCCGCCAACGCCCATTGAATACCCTGCAAACTCGTGCTCCCAAGCGCGTATTGATAAAACATATATGCGTTGCCCGCGTTGCCGATGATCGCCGAAAGTGTGGAACTCCAAAGCAAAATCAAATATTTATTTTGAAAAAACGTGACGAAACTATCCCAAAAATGCGCCTGCTTCTCGGGCGGAGAGATACGCTCTTTCAGATTTTTTGTGAACATCCCCGTCGCCACGCCAATGCCCGCGAAAATGACGGCGCATATTGTAAAAAACGTGGATTCAGGCAAAAAGCCCTTCGTCAAATCCCGCGCAAAGGGGATTAATCCCGGCACCATCCCCGCCAATTGCTGACCCATGTTCCCAATTGTGGTGTAAAGCGTGCGTTCCTCCGTGTTGCCGCTCATGACCGTGCCGATCGCGCCGAACGATATGCTCGAAAACGTGTTGACTGTCTCCCAAATGGCATATGTGAGAACACACCACGCCGTGGTCGCCGCAACACCGCCGAACGGCGATTTGACGAACATAAAAATACTCAGCAGTGCCAGCAACGGCACAAGTTTTGCCAGATAGGGCTTAAAACGTCCGTTTTTGCTTTTTCCGTTGTCGATGATGAGGGCGACGATGGGATCGTTGATGGAGTCATAAACCTTTGTTCCCGCCAAAATATTACCCACGCGTTTGGGGTCCATGCCCAGCGACAGATAAAACGGGCGCAGGTATTGCGACGCCATGTGACCAATCGATCCATAGCACAAACTGCCGAGCGCATAGCCGACATACTCTTTGAGTTTCATTTTTTCGGGGTCTTGCTCATTGGCGCGGATTTTTTCGAGATATTCATGTGGTTTCATGGGGCGTCTCCTTTGTTGGAATGAACGACGGGGATGCGTCAGTCTCAATGATCGTCAAGCAGCAAAATCTCCCGCATGGCGCCCTTAACTGCCTTGGCGCCTTTGATTGGTTTTGAAAAATCGTCGAGCAACGCATTGTAATTGCGCTTTTTGCGGTTTGTGCCCATTGAAAACGAACTGATCAAATCAATCAAAGCTTCGCGAGTCGCTTGATTGCGCAATGGCGTAATCCCCGCGAAAACGACTTCGACCGCTTCGCCCGAAAAAGCAATTTTTTCGGAAAACGGAACGGTTTCGCCGTTGATGGTCACGCGCGCGGCATTCACAATATCGCGCATACGCAAAACATATGTGCGCTTGCGCCCGTTGATTTCCAGCCGCACACGACCGTTTTCTTCTTGGTCTTCCTGGATTGCGAAGGTGGTTTCGCCTTCGTCTTCAAAAAGTGTAAAATGGTTCGTGCCGCGCCACACGTGCAAATGCAATGTGCGCGGCGGTGCGCAATTGTTATCCGTCGATTCAGGCGCAAGCGGCAAAATCGCGCCCTCTTTTGCAAACACAGGGATGTTTTCTAACCCGCGATGCACCGTCACGACGCGTCCGCCCTGATAAATTTGATTGGTGAAAATATCCGTCCAACGCCCTTGCGGCAGCCAAAGCGTAACCCCCGCACGGTTTGTGACATCGTCCGTTTTTTCGGTGATGGGCGCGGCGAGCAATTCCGTTCCAAAAAAATAGCTGTTCCGGTATGTATAAGCGTCCCGCTCTTCGGGATACAAATAGTAAAGCGGTTCGCATAGTGCAATGCCGTCGCGTGACGCGCGATGCGCCATGCTGTATAAGTAAGGTATCATGCGATGGCGTAGGCGCAAGTAATCCCCCGCCCATTGGCGCACATCGGCGCGGCATTTCCACGGTTCTTTGCCGTTGAATTCGTTGGATGTGGAATGCAGGCGCAAAATAGGATTGTATACGCCGAATTGCAGCCAGCGCAAATAGAGTTCATCCTCCTTTTTGCCGAAGTGATGCCCGCCGATATCATGACTCCACCAGCCGTAACCCGCGTTTGCCGACATAGCGGTGAATTTGGGCTGAAACCGCAGAACGTTCCAGTTGATTGCTGTGTCGCCCGAAAATCCCAACGGATAACGATGACTGCCGGGACCCGCATAGCGCGAGAGCACAAGCCCGTTTTTGCCCTTGCGGCGCATGTTGTCCAAATAGTGGTAATGATTGAGCATCCAGAGCGGATCAAGCCCTTTGACGGCGCTTTTTTTGCCCTGCTGCCAGTCGATCCACCAAAAATCCACGCCTTCATCCTCGTATGGGTGATGTAAAACCTCAAAATACGCCTTGCGGAAGTTTGGATTGATCAAATCGAACGCGATTGTCTTTTTGGACGCGGGATCGACACCCATGGCTTCCGCCATCGCGGGATAAACATCCTCGAACGCGCGAACGCCGTCGGCGGGATGCAGGTTGAGCGTCACTCTCAAATTGCGTGTTTTCAAATCACGCAAAAACGCGCGGTAATCGGGGAACAAATCGGTGTTCCAACTGTAACCCGTCCAGCCCGACGGATAAATCCCTTTTTTAGATGTCTCCTCATCCGCAAAGCGGCGCAAATTGACCCAATGCCAATCCATGTCAACGGTCGCCACGCAAATGGGAATTCCTTCGGCGGCAAGACGATCCATGAGCGCGACATATTCTTCCTGCGTGTAGGCTTTGTATCTGCTCCACCAATTGCCCAGCGCAAAACGCGGAATCATGGGCACATCGCCCGTTAGTTTGTAAAAATCCCGCAGTGCGCCGCGATAATCATCGCCATAGGCAAAGTAATACAAATCACTGCACTTTCCCGCGCGCGGCGCAATGGTTTCGCCGTTGTCGTTCAACGTGAGCGACGCGCTGTCGTCCAACACGGCAACGCCGCCGCGCGAAATAACGCCGCTTCCCACTGAAACCGCGCCGAACGTGAAGTCCAGCGTCCGTCTCGTGCCGCCCAGATTTCCTTTTTTGAAATTGCGCACAACGCGTCCGTCCTCAAGCCGGATGCATTTGACACGCCCGCTCTTCTTGTTTATGTTCAGGCGGCATTTCGCCGTTTTGATCTGTAAGACACCGCCTTTTTTGAAGCAGACCGCCTGCGCGGTGTCAAAATCGCGCGCGAAAACCGTTTGCGTTTTCGCGTCGCAAAACGTACCCTTTTCCACGCGGAAGAGAGTGTCCGTGAGAACGGTAACGCGAAAGCTGCCGTAACTGAATTGCCGCATGCTGTGCGCCTTCTTTTTTTGTTTGATTTATATACGCGTACGCGGATACTCTAGCGCAAATCGTACCGGAAAAGGGGGAGCGGGCGTCTTCAAAAAAAGTAGAGTTTACCATCATATTTCGCCAGTAATTCCACCGCCACGGTATGCGTGTCTTCCTTTTTATCCTCAGGCGGCGCGTAGCTTTTCAGCCATCCGCGTTCTATGCTTCCCATTTTGCGCAGATAGACATTGCCGTTGTAGGCGTTTCGCTCGGCGGGCTTGTGCTTTGTTTCAAATTTGACATCCTTGCGCTCCCCAAAATGCCCCGCCAAAAATGAAAAGAACGCACGCCATCTTGTTTGATGGTATCCGCCCAAAAGCCCGCTCCAACCGCGCCACGCCAGCCCGTGCAACAGATACAAATCCTGCTTGCGCGTCGCCGCCGCGCCGTACAGCGTGTGGAGCACCATAATCACAAACTCATAATTGTTGCGTTCAGCGTCCAATTTTGCGGCATCGCGGGCACGGGCGACGTGCTGATGAAAATCGAACGCGTCCACCGTCGCCAACAGTCTGTCGCAATCCTCCAGCAACGTCAAAAACGTGTTGCACCCGCGTTCAAACGCGGCGGGATCGCGGCTATAGTAGCCGTCCATTGCCGCTTTGTAACAATCCCGCGCTTGGTTATCCATGGCTTGCCGCAGCACTTCGCACAAATCATAACGCCGTGCCGCGTTTGGATTTTCGCCTTGCGCCAAAAGTCGCGCCGCCTCCCACAACCGCGCGTTGTCATACGCGATATCCAACGCGTTGCCCGGCGCGGTCGCTTCCAATGACGTGGATGGACGCATGCAAAAAACAGATCCCGGCGCATTGTCCGATTGCCCGTAACAGCTGTCGGCAAGCAATCGCAGCGCATGCGCCCACGCGGAATTTTCCGCTCCATAGCGGTTGGCTGCGTAGCCGCGCAACCAAAGCTCTGGTTCCGCCGCGCGTTCACGGCTCAGCGACTCCAAGCGCAGTGTCTCCGGCAACGGTTCGGTTTCGCAGGCATCCGAAAAATCACCGATGCCAACGCACTTGCCTGTTTTTTCGTAATGCGCGCTTGCGATTTTGCGCAAATCGCCGTGCAATACCGTTTGACCGTGATCCACAGATGAACTGACCGCCGTCAAATAGCGCACGTCATCCTGCGATTGCCCTAACGTAATCACGCGATTTTTAATTTGCCGCGTGAATACCGCTTGCGATTGCGCACCCATTTGGACAATGGTTCGGCCATCCTCCGCTTGCGCGACTGCCTCCGCCATGCCGGGCAAAACCCTTGTGAACGCTTCCGGCAATTCGATACCATGGAACGGATCGACAAAAACATAATCGCAATCGCCCAAAATCGCTTCGCGTTTTTCGGTGAACAACTTGCCCAAACGCGCAAAACCGTCGCTATCGGGATCGATCAAACGCGGGGCGGCAAATCCGTTCCACGACGGCACGGGGAAAAGCCGTGCGTCCTTGATCACACCGTTGTATTTGCTCGAAACAATCCCTGTATAACCTGCCAAAATGGGATTCATCCCCCATTCGCGGCAACGGTCGGCAACCATTTTGCCCAACTGCGCGCGCGATTTGAGCAGCAACGCATCCACCGGCGGGAACGCGCCGTCCAATTGACCCATCAGTTGGCGCGGCCAATACAGCGGATTGCTGAGTGTGGACAGCACATAATCCGTGCTCATCCCCTCGCCGCGCAGGGTTTGATACCACACATAATCCGAACCTAGCAGCAACAACGGAAAATTGACGCCGTAAAGCGCCAAACGATCCGTTTCCAATTCCCAGCGCGCCCAATCCCACCAACACATACCGTAGGAATATGCCAACGGTGAAAAACAACCCCGCAAAGGCGCTTTCAACTCTCCCCGCACAGGATCAATTTGCGGCGGCTTTTTTGTGCGTTTCGGCAGGGCGAACGAAAATGCATTTTGTCCCGTCAGCGAAAACGACGCGCCGCAAGCGCGTTCCAAATAAACGCGCAAACCCACCGCCTGCGCCAAAAGACTTCCGCCTTGGATTGTGACGCAAGCGCCGTCGGTTTGCACCATGTAGCCGCTTGGGATTGCGTATGGTTGAAAGCTGAACCAATCGGTCCATTGCGGGCAATGGCGTGTAAGCAATCGTTTGAGCATATGAAACCGCCTTTTTGAAATTGATTGTCCCAGTAGGGAATCGGGCAAGCCTGCCTTTTACGCTAAATGCTCGCGCAAATATATATCAGTCTAAAAGTAACAGCGCGCCCCTGCGGGGAGCAGTCGCTTCGCGCTGTCATATTTAGCCCGCGCAAATATAAATCAGTCTAAAAATGACCGCGCGAAGCGGGAAAAAGTCTTTTTGCTTACTTTTTCTTCAGAAAAAGTAAGGCGGAAAAAGTAAGTTAAGAAAAAAAGGCGCGGCAAGCTTTGAACAGCATTGCGATATCCGTTTTTGCGGCCAGCTCAAACGGAGCGTGCATGGACAAAATCGACACGCCGACATCTATAACATCCATGTTCAGTTTTGCCAAATACGCCGCGACCGTTCCGCCGCCGCCTTCGTCGACCTTGCCAAGTTCGCCCATTTGCCATAACACACCGTTTTCGTCAAAAAGCTTGCGCACCCACGCGACAAATTCGGCACCCGCGTCGGAACTGCCGCTCTTGCCGGCGCGTCCCGTGTATTTCGTCAGCACAACACCGAAATTCATGAACGCCGCGTTGAGAGGATCCATCACACTGGGAAAAGTCGGATCAAATCCGGCGTTGACATCGGCGGAAAGGCATTTTGTGTTGCGAAGCATCGCCCGCGGATTCGCGCCTGCGGAAACAGCAAATTCGGTCAAAAAATCCAACAAATAGTTCGTGTCCAACCCCGTGTTGCCGCACGAACCGATCTCTTCCTTGTCCGTGAGCACCGCGATTGCCGTATGGACAGGCGTATCAATCGCAAAAATCGCTTCGGCGCAAGGGTAGACGCAGACGCGGTCATCTTGCCCGTACGCGCCGACGAGGGACCGATCAAATCCAATATCACAAGCCTCGAACGCGGGAACAATTTCCAGTTCCGCGCTGAACAGATCAGTCTCCGTAATGCCGTAGCGTTCATGCAACAGACGCAAAATATTGAGTTTCAATCCCTCCGCTTTGCCGTCAAGCATCAGCGGGCGGCTACCGATCACGACGTTGAGTTCCTCGCCGCTGATACCCTTGGATAAATCGCGTTTCATCTGTTCCGCCGCCAGATGCGGAAGCAGATCGGTGATGCAAAACTTGGGATCTTCGGGCGCGTCGCCAATGGCGATTTCGACCACCGTGCCGTCCCGTTTGGCGGCGACACCATGCAGAGCCAGCGGAATTGCAGTCCACTGGTATTTTTTGATGCCGCCGTAGTAGTGCGTCTTGGCGAGCGCAAGCCCTTTGTCGTCATAAAGCGGCGCGGGCTTCAGATCCAAACGCGGCGCGTCGACATGGGCGGCGATGAGACGTGTGCCTTCTTCCAGCGGCTTTTCGCCCACAACGGCAAGCACGAGCGACTTGCCGCGGTTGTTGAGAAAAATCTTGTCGCCCGCATGATAGGTTTTTCCCTCTTCAAACGGCACAAAGCCGTTGGCACGCGCTTTGCGCTCCAAAAAAGTAACGCAGGCGCGTTCTGTTTTGCATCGCGTCAAAAATTGTTTGTATCCCTCGCAAAATGCGTCCGCCGCTTGCAGTTCGTCGGGCGTGAGCACCTCGCAAGCGTGTTTTTGCTGCCGCGCAAGCGATTCGCGCAAGGCATCCGCAGTCTTTTCGTCCATTCAATCACGCTTTCTCTTCCAATTTGGTTTCTAAAAATGATAAACAAACAATATCCGTGTACCCTGCTTGTTGGAGCGCGGCGGCACAGGTGCGCATCGTCGCGCCGGTCGTCACAACGTCGTCGCACAGCACAATCGTCGTTGTGCGCGGGATGGGTCGCGCCGCAACGGCATAAGCGCCCGCAACATTTGCGTCACGTTCGCAGGCGCGGAGTTTGTGCTGGGTTCGCGTCTCGGCTGTTTTTCGCAGTAAATCGGCGCAAAATGGATCGCCAACCCAACGTGCCGCCGCTTTGGCGATCAATATGCTTTGGTTGTAACCGCGCGTTTTTTCTTGCTTGCGTGTCATCGGCACGGCACAAAACAGCGGCGGCGTGTGGATAACCGAACGCCGCGCTCGGTCGTCCCACCCCAAAGTTTCGCAAAGCGCGTCCGCCATCGTTTGCCCGATGCTATGCGCCCAAGCGCGATCCCCATTGAATTTTAACCCGTTGAACGCGTTTTTTGCATCGCTTTGATAAGGAAAAACCGAAACCAGCTTGATACGCCGATCAGATTCGCAGGTGCAATTTTCCAGTGTCAGACGGCAGTGTAAACACATGAGCGGTCGGCGCAGGGTCTCGGCGTCAGCGCCGCAATTTTGGCAGACCATTTCGTCCGATGCCGTAACGCCGCCGCAGAGGACACAGCGGCGCGGAAAAATCCAATGCAGGGCGTGTTCCCAAAAACGAACAGCTCCAAGTTTGACCGACTGCATTTTTCTGACGGCATGGTTTTTATTGATATCATCCAATCGCATTGTCAAGCCTCGGGAGGTTGTTCGCCGATTGCCAGTTGAACCGTTTCGCCGTCTTCCCACAGGCGTTCAAGATTGTAGAATTCTCGCTGATCTTTGAGGAACACATGCACAAGCACGGTGCCATAATCCAGCAAAATCCAGCCTGTTGTGCGCCCCTCCGACGCTTTCGGCACAATCCCATGCTGTTCTTTGAGTTGATGCTCCAACTCATCCGCCAGCGATTTGATATGCGTGGTGGAATTGCCCGTGACAATCAAAAAATAATCCGCGATAATCGTTTGCTCCGTGATGCGGATTGCGCGTTGATTGTGCGCCTTTTTTTCGTCTAGAATCCGTGCCGCTTCCTGCAGCAAATCGAATGGAGACATATTCTGATCATTCCTTTCGCTAAAATGCCGTATTGTCTTTGATTGTGATCATTTTTTCCAGCTCCGCGTAGCACGCGAGACCATCGGGATGCATCAGCGTATCCTCTCTTTTTTTTTCGCGGATGAAATACCCTATGATGTAGCGCGTCGCGTCGTCCAAATCGGTTTGCACAAAATCCCGAACCGTCTGCACGTCAGGGAATTTTCGATCGACGGATGTCATATCGGCAACGAAGATCACTTTTTCGAACGCCGTCATGCCCGCGTGACCGGTCGTGTGCCAGCGAACCGCGCCCAAAATAGCGGGGTCGCTGATGCCGCCCTCCATCGACAGCAAAGCCTCGCCCGCAAATGCGTGCCAAACTTGAGGGAAACCATCGTCGATCCCCCGAAGAGGTTTGCCGTATTGTGCGCACAATTGCCGTTGCTCCTCGGGCGGCAATTGCTTTGCGCAATCGTGCAACATCCCCGCCAGCAACGCCTTGTGTTCGTTCTGACCATACTTGCACGCCAAGTCAAACGCCGTTTCCGCAACGCATTCGCTGTGATACAGCCGCTTGGGATCAACCAATTCCGCAACAAACGCTTTGCATGCCCGGTGCGATGTCAGGGGCGCATATAAGTTCTTTGTTTGTATATACGCATTTGTCGCTTCCGTGATCCAACCAGAAATATCCGCGCCGCCGCGCCTGCAAGCGCGCAGTTGTGTCGACGAGATTTGCAGCGGACGGAACGAGCGTAATCTAATTGTATGCTGCTGCTGACGCAAATTGAACGCTTTTGGGATGTGCAGAGGGCTTGCGTCGCGCGGCAAAGCGACAACTGTCGCCAAATCAAGAATCGTTTCCCACGATTTCCATTGATCGAACTGCGCCAGCTGATCCGTTCCGACAAGCAAATAAAAGCTTGCGTCGGGATGCGTTTGGCGCAAATGGAGCAACGTGTCGATGGTGTGGCTATCGCCGGCACGCTGAAGTTCAAAATTCAAAATGCGTATGCGGCGGTCAAAGCAGAATGTGCGTCCGCACATCGCAACACGGTCTGCCGAAGTCGCCCCAAAAAGGCGCCGTTTGCCCGGCGACTTGCCGGCAGGAACGATATAGAGCAAATCCAGTTCCATCTGTTCCAAAAAAGCTTTTGCCGCACGGGCGTGTCCTTCGTGGGGCGGGTGAAACGATCCGCCGAAAATGCCGATGTTTTTCATTCGTTTTTTCACTTTTTAGTTGTTTTCTTCTTCTTTTTCTGAAGAAAAAGAAGCAAAAAGACTTCCCCGCTTCGCGCGGTCATTTCCGGGCGCAAAACCAATTATTTCAAGCTGATCTTCTTGCTCAGCAAATAGCGCGTCGCGAAAAACAATCCAACCGAAAGCCCGATCATGACAATACCCGTCGTCAAATTCACTCGCACCGTAGGATTTTCACCCATCACAGACATCAGCGTCAGCGATAGGTTGATCGGCACAAGCTTCGCGATTGTGCTAATCAATGAACCCGAAACAACCGCGGAACCCAGCAAAAACAGGATCATCCACAAACCCGCATGCGCCTGGAATGGGCGCACGTGGCTGACGGTGATCACAAAAATACAAACCATCATTGCCAAAATCAAAAAGACCAGCACCAAAAGCAACAGATAGCCCCCGAAATTCAAAACACCCTGCAAGCTTGCAAACTGGAACATGCCGGACAACTGCTCCTTAAACGCCAAACCGTTTTCGAGCGTGCTGAGCATTTCGTCACCGATGTTTGAAACCAAGCGGCGCATATTCAAAATCATGACGACATCAAGCCCCGCCGCCACAATTGTATTGATCAGCAACCACACCGTGTTGCCGCAAAACTTTGAAAAAAGCAGTTGTGTGCTCGAAACAGGCAACGAAAACGTCAAGTATCCCTGTTCGCTGAACAGCGATTTGTTGGTGTTGTAAAGCACCAGCACAAGCCCCGCCATTTGAACCAGACCAGCGATGAATAACAGGAGTACGTTCAGCAACAACACGCCGCCGAAGCTTGCTATCGACGGCTCTTTGATCGCCGACAGAATGGACACCAATCCGCCAACGGCAGCCGAGCCGCCCAGTAACCAGGTTAAATTGCGCCCTGTGTGAAGAAATTCGTACTTCAGCAGTTTAATAAACATAAGGAAACACCTCCTGAAACAGCTCGTTGAGCGTTTTGCCGTTTGCGTTGAGCGCAGCCGCGCTCTCGTGGAGCAACACTTGCTGCCGTCCGATCATCAACGCTTCGTCGAACACGCGCTCCATGTCGTAGACCATATGCGTGGAAAGTAAAATCGTCGAATCCTGCGGACGATTGTTCAAAATGGTATCCATAATGAACTGCCGCGCGGACGGATCGACACCCCCCAGCGGCTCGTCGAGCACATAGAGTTTGGCGTTGCGGCACATCACAAGCAAAAGCAGGAGTTTTTCCTGCATGCCTTTGCTCATTGTTTTGACCTTTTGCGCGGGTGTCAGCTGAAAATCTTTCAGCATACCGTAGGCCTTTTCGCGGTCGAAGTTGTCATAAAAATCCGCAAAATAGTCAATCGCCTGGCCGGCTTTCATCCAACCGGGCAAAAAGCTTTTGTCGGGCAAATACGCCAAGATGCTTTTTGTTTTTGCGCCCACCGGCTCGCCCGCCACGCGCACCGTGCCCGAATAGTCGTTGATCATCCCCGTCAGAACTTTCATCAGCGTCGTTTTGCCGCTGCCGTTCGGTCCCATCAATCCAATGATTTGACCTGCGGGCAGTTCGAGATTGATATCCCGAAGCACCACGTATGACCCATAACTTTTGGTCACGTGTTCCAATTCGATCATTGTTGCCATGTCTTCACTCCTTTTTGTTGCGATTATCTTTTGATTGCTATGTTTTTCACATGATTATTTCGCGATTATTCTTCCGCCGCTTTAAGAATCTGTTGCGGAATCGCCTCGCCGTGCCGCACAAACAGGATGAACGCCAACGCCAGTGCGCACGCAATCGGGCTGTAATAGAACAGCGACAAATAGGTTCCTGAGAACATGCGGAAAATGCCGTATACAATCGGCGAAGCGATCTGCGCCGAAAACGTCGCCGTGTAATAATACCCGGTGAATGTGCCGACTTTTTCGATGCCGCCAATTTCGAGCACAAGCGGCAAGGTGTTCACCGTGATCATCATATATGCCGCGCCCGCCAGCACCAAAACGGGATAAATCAGCGCTTTCAATAAACTGACCGTGCCGCCGATGGTCTCTTCGATTGCGCCCAGCGATTCTCCCAAATCTGTGCCTTGCAAACCCAAAATGTCCCGCGCGAGCGTGTTGTATCTGTTTAAATCAAACTGTTCGGTATTGAGCTGTTGTTCGAACGCGGCATATTTTTCGGAAAATTGATCTTGACCGAGGTAATCGGCAAATTCCGCAGTTGCAAACAGATCGGCATCCGCCGCTTCGCCAATGTCGATTTTTTGCTGAATAATCAGATTTTCCTCCGCGACGCGGGCTTCAAGCTCACTGTAGGCATGGTTAAGCGTGGTGTAATCTTTCATCGACAGCCCTTTGCTCCCGCTCAAGCCCACAAACACACCAAAAAAGAGCAGGAACGCCGCGAGGAAGATCGCAAGCCCGATGATGATGGTTTTCCTCCGCCCGAGCCGCTTGCCGAGCGCGCCTGACGGTATGGCCGAAAGCATGCTGCATACGGCAAAAATGAGCATCAGCATGGTCGCCTGTGCGGTGGTCATATGTAAAATTTCGTCGGCGAACAGGGCAAAAAACGTGGTGATGGCGTTCGAGCCGCAAAAGAGGAAAAACAAACTTACCAGCATCATTACCAAGCTGACGCGTTCGGCTTTGCTGAGTTTTTGCGTTTTACGGGCGGCTTTTTCCTGCGCCTTCGCCGCTTTTTCGGCGGCACGGTGCGCGGCTTCGTCGCGCGAGCGCAAGGTTTCGGCGCTGAGGAGGCGGCTGTCCTTTTCTTTAACAAAGAGCATCAGCACCAACATGCCCAAAACCATAACAATCGCGCCGATCAAAAAGACATAGGGGAATGTTTTGAATTCGTCTTGGAGTTTTTCGATACCCGCGAGCTTGATATAAACGGCAGTAATAATTGTGCCGGCGACCATCCCCAGTCCGCCGCCCAAACCGCCCATAAGATTGATGACGGCGTTGCCCTCGCTGCGCAGGGCGGGGGGCGTTAAATCGGGCATGAGCGCGACGACGGGAGCGCGCCACAGCGACATAACGAACACAAACAAAATGATGCATAGCATTAGCGCGGGCAAGGTGTCCATCCAAGGTATGAGTGCGAACAATATTGCCGAAATCGGTGCGCCGATCAAGATGAACGGGCGGCGTTTGCCGAGTCTTGAATGGCAGCGGTCGCTCAATTTGCCGAATGTCGGCTGAAAGATCACGCCGAATATGTTGTCGAACGTCATAATGATGCCAATGAACAGCGGCACGAGCGTGAACTTGCCCGCCGCGCTGAGCGTGCTTTCGCCTTGGGATGCCATGAAGTTTTCGAGGAAAGACACGCCTTGCAATTTTTCGCTCCAACGCGCGATGACGGAGGAATCCGTTAGGAATTTGTTCAGGATTTTGGTGATATAGGGGTCATAAATCGCCCAGGCAATGGAAGTCGCCATAAATCCAAAACCTGTGAGGATGGTTTTTTTGTAATTCAGTTTTTCGGTTGCTCCTGTCGTTTTAGCCATGCAAGCTTCCTCTCTTATGTATTTTTGAAATATCCTCTAAGAGTATACCCTTTTTTGCGGGAAATAGCAAGGGGTAAATGCAGTATTCACAAAAGATTAAAAAAGAGAAGTTTAATATTGCGTTTGCCTCTGCATATACTAGCCGTGATTTCTATTATCAGGGAGGTTTGCGCATGTGCGGTATCATTGGTTACGCGGGATTGGAAGAAGCCGCCCCCATTCTGCTGGATGGTTTGGAGCGGTTGGAATACAGGGGTTATGATTCGGCGGGCGTCGCGATATTCACAAAAGGCGGGAGCTTGCTGCGTGTTCGCGCGGCGGGGCGGCTGACAAATTTGCACGCGCGCGTGTTGGAACAACTCAAAGCGGGCGCGGATTTGCACGGCGAAGTGGGAATTGGGCACACGCGTTGGGCGACGCACGGCGAACCGACCGAGGAAAACGCGCACCCGCACCGATCCGCCAACGGCAAATATATGGTTGTACACAACGGCATCATCGAAAATCACGCGGCATTGCGTAAGCGTCTGCAAGAAGATGGCGTCGTCTTTGCGTCGCAGACGGACACGGAAGTGATTGCCCAACTGTTGGAATCCAACGACACGGGCGACGCGCTCGAAACCATGCGGCGCACGCTGCCGCAATTGGAGGGCAGTTATGCCGCTGCGATTTTATACAACCAAACGCCGGATACAATCTATTGTGTCCGCCGACAATCGCCTTTGCTGATTGCAATGAACGAAACGGGCGTGTTTTTGGCATCCGATTCAGCCGCGTTGCTGCCGCACAGCCGTCAAATCTACCGCTTGGAAGACGGCGAAACGGCGATGCTGAAAGCGGCTCAAACGCGCTTTTATGACGGCGCGGGAACGGAAATCGCCAAAACGGCGATTGAAATTGCGCGGCATGTGACGACGGCGGATCGCGGCGGTTACCAACACTTTATGCGCAAAGAAATCGACGAACAGCCGCTTGCCGTGCATCGGACGATCGCCCCGCTTTTGCACCAAGGCACGGTAGATTTGGGCGAGGCGGAAGCCGTACTGCGCAATTTTGAGGATATCAACCGCGTGTTGTTTTTGGGATGCGGATCGGCTTATCACGTCGGGATGGCGGGACGCGTGGTCGTTGAGGAAATGACGGGTATCCCTGCGGGCGCGGAACTTGCCAGCGAGTTCCGTGGCTTTGCGGCGTCCATCGATCCGCGCACACTGGTGATTATCGTCAGCCAAAGCGGCGAAACGGCGGATACGCTCATGGCGCTGCGCCTTGCCAACGAACGCGGTGCGCGCACGCTATCCATTGTCAACGTGGAAGGCAGTTCGATTGCAAGCGAAAGCGGGAGCGTTATCTACACCAAGGCGGGTTTGGAAGTCGCGGTTGCGACGACAAAGGCGTATTCCACGCAATTGGCGGTCGTCTATGCCGTTGCGGCGCGGCTTGCGGCGTTGCGCGGCTGCGAACAATACCGCTTGCGCCCGTTCATCCACGCGTTGCACACCTTGCCGGAGCGTTTGGACGAAACCCTGCAAAGCACGCAAGCGAGCGCGATCGCTTGGGCGGAGGAAATCCACGAACGGGAGCACGCGTATTTCATCGGGCGGAATCTGGATTACGTCGGCGCGATGGAGGGCGCACTGAAACTCAAAGAGATCAGTTATCTGCACGCGGAAGCATACGCGGCCGGTGAACTCAAGCACGGCACAATTTCGTTGATTGAACAGGGTACGCCGGTGGTCGCCGTTTGTCTGCGCCGCGAAACCGCGGCAAAAACAGCAAGCAACGTGGAAGAAGTTTTTGCGCGGGGGGCGCGTGTGTTCTGCATTGCCGCAAAACCCGAAGCGAAGGCGCAAACGATCGTCATTCACCCAACGCATCCGCTGCTGGTTACGTCTTTGGCGGTCATTCCAGCACAACTTTTGGCATATCACACAGCTTTTTTAAGAAAATGTGATATTGATAAGCCCAGAAGTCTTGCAAAATCCGTCACGGTAGAGTAAAATAGGGATAGGATATGAAAATCAGGCAGGCATTTGAGATTTTTTTATATAATGATTTTCGTGTTCCGAGATTTCGCGTTTGAAGATTGGAGAAAAGATGCAGCAAGAGTTAATCCCAAATGAGGGCAAGTCCCTCGAAGTGACCACGACGCAGGGCGTGTTTTTGCGCTATCCCATCAAAACGCACGTCGTTATGAAAGACGACGTGCTGGAGCAACTGCTGGAACAATACGTCAAACCGCATATCCAACCGCAAGATGCGCTGTATATCAGCGAAAAAATCGTCGCCATCACGCAGGGGCGCGCGTTCGATATCGACGATATCAAAGTCTCGAAACTCGCGAATCTATTGTGCAAATTCGTCTATAAATCACCGTATGGCATTGGTCTCGGAAGCCCGTGGACCATGCAGCTTGCAATCGACGATATCGGTGTGCCGAAGATCTTGTTTGCGGCATTTTGCTCCGCCGTCACAAAGCCTTTCGGTATGCGCGGCGTGTTTTACAAAATCGTCGGCGACAAAGGGCGCGCCATCGATGGTCCGTGCGATTATACCCTGCCGCCCTACAATCATTACGCCAAACTCGCGCCCAAAGACCCCAACGGCGTCGCGGCACGGCTTTCGACATATCTCGGAGGCAATCCTGTTGTGATTATGGATGCCAACGACATTGGGCGCGAAGTGTTGGGCGTAAGCGACCGCAGTGTTTCCATTGATCTTTGCAAAGAGATTTTTCGGGACAATCCCTTGGGGCAAAAAGACCAGTGCACCCCGCTTTGCCTTGTGCGCCAAGCGCCCGATACCGCAATCGGCGGCGAAACAATCCAACAATAGGAGAACCGATCAACTTGAAAAAGCATGACACAAGTTCGTTTGCCGCAATCGGCGCGATCCTGCTGATTTTGAGCGCCGTTCTGTTCGCTTTGCACACATTGGGGCAAACGAATGAAGGCATACCCGATTTGACGGTGATTCACACAACCGCCAGCCGGGAAATATCCGAAACAAGCGCAACCGTGAACAATCGCGGCGGCAGCAAAAGCGCGGCGCAAACGCAATCGCGATCGGGTCAAAGTTTGTCCGCGCCAACGCGGTCGGGCAACGGGTTTCAGTTACGAACCGCCAAGTTTCGCTATCATTATAATCAACTCAACGCGGAGGAGCAAAAAGCCTACAACACAATCCTGCAAAAAATTGAAAGTTTTCCCGCCGAAATCCAGATCAACGCGCTGAATTCAGAGTCGGTGTTTCGAGTCTATAACGCCCTGCGTGACGACCAGCCGCTGTTTTTTCATTTGTCAGGCAAGGCGAGTTACCGCAAGCAAGGCAGTCAAACATGCTTGTTGCCCGATTACACGCTCACGCCGGACGAATACAAAACCCAACGCGCGCAGTTGCTTGCCGTGTGCGAAGAGCTGATCGGCGCAGTTCCTGTCGGCGCGGATCCGTACCAAAAGGAACTGTTCCTGCACGATGCCCTTGTGCGCCGTTGCGGCTATGAATTTTCAAACAAACCTGTGCAGAGCACGGCATACGGCGCCCTTGTCAGCCGCCGCGCCGCCTGTGAGGGCTACGCCAAAGCGATGCTCCTGCTGCTCGATCACGCGGGGATTCAAAGCTACATGGTTTCGGGCGACGCGCAAAACAGCGCGAACAAGCTTGCCGTGCACGCTTGGAACAAAGTCCGCATCAACGGTGCGTGGTATCATCTGGACGCGACATGGGACGATCCCGTCGGCAGCGAAATCGCCGACAAGATGTCACACGCTTATTTCAACATAACCGACGGCGAAATTGCGCGCAGTCACACGCTGACCGACGCGCAAAATCCGTGCGCGTCAACTGCGGACATGTATTTTGTGCGTGAAAATTTGCTTTTTGAAACATTGGATCGCAGTGAAGAATCCGTCGTCGCCGCCGCAATCACCAAAGCGCTCAACGCGGGCGAGACATCCGTCGAGATCAAATTCACAAGCGAAACGGCATTTGAAGACGCCAAAATATATTTATTTGATAAGGCGCGGATTTATCGCGTCTTATCAAACGCGGCGTCGCAAACGGATATATCAATTGACAAAAAGAGCGTCACGACATCTGAAAACACCGATCTCTTCATCATCGGCATTGCGCCCTGTTTTTCCTGACTTACTTTTTCCCGCTTCGCGCGGTCATTTTTAGACTGATGTATATTTGCGCGGGCTAAATATGACAGCGCGAAGCGACTGCTCCCCGCAGGGGCGCGCGGTCATTTTTAGACTGATTTATATTTGCGCGGGCTAAATATGACAGCGCGAAGCGGGAAAAAGTTCTTTTGCTTCTTTTCTTTCAAGAAAAGAAGAGGGCACTCCCCGCAGGCGCGCGAACGGGAAGAATCAAAGGTCGTCTGCGTCTTGCTCAGGTTCAAAATCATCTTCGCCGCACGGTGTGCCCGTGTAACTTCCAGTCGGGTCGAACGAACTGCACTTGCCTGCGTGGAATTCATGCAAAGTTGCCCATTGCGCACGCTGGAACGCGCTTGCGGCAAGATTTTTGCCGTTCTTGCGGCGAAGCGTCCATTGAAAACGATTGAAATGCGTCATATTGCACCTCCTCTTTGATTTATCGTTAGCTTACCCGATTCTATTCGCTAAAATGTCTTGTCAATAAATGACAGTTTACGATATATTTTGCCAATGGACTTTTTGTTTTTTGTTAAATTTTGACATTCCGCAATAAAATATGCACAAATGCGCAAAAGAATCCCCGAAAAGCCTTGTTTTTGGTGATACAATTTGATAATATGGGTAAGCGCAATGTGGGCGCTCTCCACTTTTTCACTGTCGCGGCACAAGCGCAAAGGACGTTAAAAGTGCAGGACGTGAAGCAGCAGGCACTCTTTTGACAAGGTCAAGAGGGTGTCTGTGCTTTTTTTACCGATCCGTTTGCCATCAGATTGGAATGATTTGGAGCAAATCCGTCACAGTCGGCCTGCATTTAGAAAAAGAACTGTTATAATATACAAAAAAAATAGTCAAATATCACAAAGTCAATGATTTTGCCTAAACAAGCATTGACTTTGCTGTTTTTTTGCGTTAGAATTGAGACGGACACTTCCATCTAAAAAGGAGGCGAAGCATGCGACGCAAGCAACGCATGGGCGCGGCTATTCTGGCGGCCGCACTTTTCGTAACATTCCTTTCCTCCGCGACGATACACGCGGCGGACGAGATTGATTACACCATCCAAGACCCATATGCCGGTGTGGATTGGGCAAACGACACCACCTACCGCGCCGATTTACACGCGCATTCCTACGCCACAGACGGTGACACCGATTTCAATCAGATGATTGAAGAGCACTACGCAAAGGGCTATGATATTTTATCCATGACCGATCACGGGACGGTTGATTACAGTTGGGTGAAGCCCAACACCGTGCCGTTGCTGTTCGGTGTGCTGGCGATCACGCAACAGCAGCACTGGCCGACCATCACGGGTCTGACGGAGGAACGCTGGCGGCAAATCAGCACGGGCAGCGACCGCTTGAACAGCAAGGGCGAGCCGCAAAAGATGCTTCGCGTGTCCTACGGTGTGGAGCATAACCCCACATCGTTCAACAACGCGCATGTGTGCAGTTGGTTTGTGGATTACGGCAACGGTATCCTTGGCGGCACAAGCGATTACGACACGCCGATCCGTGAGGTCAACGCCCGCGGCGGTTTGTGCGTCATTAATCATCCCGGCGAATATACGGGGATGAAGGAAGTCAAAGATCCTGACGCCGCATACGGCGAAGGCGAATCTTACAAAATCGCCAAATACGCGAACCTCCTCACGACGTATCCCAATTTGCTGGGGATTGACATGAATTCCAAAACCGACGGACGCACACACAACGACCGCAAACTGTGGGATATCTTATTGCAGCGAGTTGTCCCGACGGGGCGCAATGTGTTTGGAATGGCATCCAGCGACGCGCACCAGTTGAACGTCGTGGATTCCGGCTGGGTTATGCCCGTGATGCCGAGCAACACGGAAGATAATTTGAAAACAGCCCTCAAAAACGGCGCGTTCTTCGCGGGAAGCCATTACATCAAAAACAGCAAAGAGCTTGCGATACTCGCGGAAGAAACAGGTGTGACCCTCGGCGAAGAATGGGTTGCGGATGCCGACGAGGCGGAACCGACGGTCACAAAAATCACGGTGGATCAGCAGGGCGACAGCATCACGCTCACCACGGAAAACGCGCTGAGTGTCCACTGGATTGCCGATGGAAACGTGATTGCGACGGGCGAAACCTTGGAACTCGACAAAGTGAGCGATCAAGTAACCAGTTATGTACGCGCCGAACTCTGGAGCAAAGGCGGCGTACTCTATACACAGCCGTTCGTTTTGCAATATGACGGCGCACCGACCGCAACCGCGCCCGATTTTTTCGACTGGGGCAATGTCGTGCGTATTTTTGCCGATATCCTCCTGCCCGTCCTCCGCTGGAATCCGTTGTTTGATGCCGTGTGGGGATGGTTGACCAACACATCCGGATCTTAACGCCCGCCGTTTGGATCTTGATTTGAAAAGCCCATATCATAACAATAAAAGGAGAGAAAATGATGAAATCCATTTGGAAGCGTCTCTTGGCAATCACTTGCGCACTGATCCTCCTCTTCGGTTGTGTTGCCGTTTACGGCTTCGCGGAAGATGAAGAAGCGGAAACCGCACCCGTCTACACGCAACTCAAATTCAACGACGGCAAGTTCAAAATCATCCAAATCGCCGACTTGCAGGAAGCTTGGATCACCAGTTCCCTCACCAAAGAATTTTTGGTGGATTTGGCCGAAAAAGAAAACCCCGACCTCTTTGTGCTCACTGGCGACAACATCGCCGACGGTGCGGCAAACCTCGGTTTGCAAGGTTTGAGCCGCCCAATCGTCAACGCCTCCATCGACGCGTTCATGGATGTATTCGACGAAATTGGTGTTCCTGTTACCGCCGTTTTCGGCAACCACGACTCGGAATCCACGGGTGTCTCCCGCTTTGCGCAGCTGCAACGCTATGAAGATCACTCCAGCTTTGTGAAATTCCCGCACACAAAAGCGGACAACAACACAACAGGCACGCACTACGGCACGCACAACCTCACCATCAAGGATTCCGCAGGCGAAACCGACGCTTATGTTCTTTGGCTGTTTGATTCGGGTGCGTATGCCATTGATACGGGTTACGACTGTGTGCAAACGCCGCAAATCAATTGGTTCAACACACAGCGCGCCGCACTCGGCAACTTGCCTTCCATCGCGTTCCAGCACATCGTCCCCATCGAAGTGTTCGATTACCTTGAGGAAGTCACGGTTGTTGACGGCGAACCCGCTCCCGCCGGCACGATCAGCAAGAATATTCTGAAAGCCGAATACAACACCGTCGTCTCCTATACGACCGAGAAAGACCACATCATTCGCCAGCCCGTTTTTGACGAAAGCGGCGAGAAAGTGCCTGTTATGGTGGAAGCCAAAGACGACGAAGGCAACATAATCTACAACGAAGACGGCACGGTGAAAATGATCAAGAAAACCGACAGTTCCCTCACAGGACAGGACAAAACCGTCTATCAATACACCGATGGTTATGTCGGCACGACAAAATATTACAAGCTGCCCGCCGACACGGTTGGCGTGATGAACGAAGCGCCCTGCCCGGGTTGGTATAACTACGGTCAATTCACCGCGCTCAAAAACGCGGGGGTCAGTGCGTTGTTCTTTGGACACGATCATGTGAACACATATGAACTCAAAACCTCAGGCGGTCCCGATCTTGTGAACAGCCCGGCAACCGGTTTTGGTTCTTACGGCGATGAAAACCGCGGTTATCGTGTGATTGAACTTGACGAAAGCGATTTGACCACCTACGATACCCATGTCGTCACCTACAAAAAATTCTATGAGGAGCAGGGCGGTCTGCTCGGTAGCATCAACGGTTTGCGTTTTTCGATGTTTAACTCGCTCGGCACTGCCGCAACAATTTTTGATTACTTGGTGTTCAAAGGTCTCGTTTGGATCATCCGCGCACTAGGGATATAATCTCCGCTTTTTCTCTTCAAAAGGCACAGCAAAAGCCCGTGAGATCTTTCACGGGCTTTTAGTGACTGCGCAAATATAAATCAGTCTAAAAATGATCGCGCGCCCCTGCGGGGAGCACCCGCTTCTTTTCTTGAAAGAAAAGAAGCAAAAGAACTTTTTCCCGCTTCGCGCTGTCATATTTAGCCCGCGCAAATATAAATCAGTCTAAAAACGACCGCGCGAAGCGAGTGCTCGCCGCAGGCGCGCGAAGCGGGTGCTCGCCGCAGGCGCGCGAAGCGGCAAGGATGTGAATGACGAATTATGTCACGTTTTGGAATTTGGGGCGGCTCACCACGGGTCGCCCCTTTCCCTATAGTTATCGCTCTCTCCCTTTACGCTCCAACCGTCCTACCCTATCATCCTCATTTGGAGAATGTGCCGCAAAGCATAGCATCCGTTTCGTCAACGGTCATAGCTGGAAAAGGTCAATACGCCTTCATTGTTTGCTTTGGCGGCATCCAGACACTTCTGCGGATCTGTCTCTGCGGATAACTCCAACCGATAGCTGTACTGGTGAAAACCACCGAGGGATGCCTTGAAGTTGGTCTCCCAGAAATTATTCATCACCCATGCGTAGACAGCGTCGTCATTTCGTTGCGCCGGATCGCCCTGCAAGCGGATCGGATGAGCTTCCAGCGCTCCCATGGCGATCAACGGCGTGTCGGGCATCGACACAATGACCGACGCGCTATCGCTAACCCATGCCAAACCGTTTTGCAGGCAATAATAATCGGTGCAGCTTCCGGGAATCTGGTCAACGCGCGGACGAAGCACACAACCTGTTTTGTCCGCCCACAAAGTTGCCTGCTCTGAATGAAACGGCAGAGCCAAATACAAGTTTTCGGGTTCCCAGACGCTTTTCTTATGTAACTGCAAATCCACATCCAGTCTAGGCAGATCATGGTACGCCGTCAGAATGACACGGCAAAGTTCCGTACCCTCCAACGCGTATTCAAGCAATA
>JAITDE010000100.1 GCA_031282735.1 Oscillospiraceae bacterium
GCGAAGCGACAAACTTGTTGCTTGACAACGTCGTTTTGGATGAACTTGTCGCGCCAGATGATAATTATTATTACGCAATTGATGTTCGCTTGGAAGCCAGCAATTTGACGGAAAGTTATTTGCTGTATTCTGGAGAGAAAAAGGCGACGCTTGAGGGCGAAAAAATCATTAAAGATGCGGTGGACGCGGCGAAACCGAAGCCCGTTGTAAAAGTCGCTGACCACGTTGAAATTGTCGACGCGCGGGATTACATCATCGGTACTGACAAGACAGGCGACGACGCGGAGTGGATGGCCATTGCCAGACAAGTTCTAAACGGTGAGGAGTATTACCTGATTGTTCGCCGTGAGGTGGTGGGAAACTTCGCATTCGATGATGACACGAATAACTACACCGAAAGCACTCTCAAAACAGAAATGGATGCTTGGTGGGTCGGATTCAGTGGTGCTTTAAAAACCTATACAGTAGCCCACAACGCGCTTGAGCGGCTTGGAACAGACTTTAGGCATGTTGAGCCTTATACAGGCCTTAGTGCGCCCGACGCAGATAGCGGATTCAAAGGTGCCTTCCCGCTGAGCGTGGATGAAGCGGCTGAATACATGAGTCGAGCTTACCACGACGACACCGGTCCTTTCCAATATAACACCAGTGATGGAACAACGAGCGGATCTCCGTTGACAGCATATACCAACTGGGAAACTTTGACGGATGAAGAATCTAGAGGTTCGTGGCTTCGTTCGCCGTCGTTGTTCTCGTCCGTTCAGACGTCCGCTCTTTATGTTTCTGCTTTTATTGACGCCCAGTATATCGATAACGACAGTTTTGGCGCCCGCCCCGCTTTGTGGGTGCGTGCAGACATTTTTGCTTAAACAAACGACATTTTTTCTGACTTGAATAAAACACCAGCCCGTGAAAAATCTCACGGGCTGGTGCTGTTTTGTGGGGCTTTTTTCAGGAAAAGCAGATGCGCAAGAACGTTCCAACCTGATAAATCAGGAGCGCGGCGGCGTAAGCGAACAGGCATTGGTAGGCAATGCAGAAAAGCGCGTTGCGAAGTTTGCCCATTTCGCGGCGCATGGCTTGCATGGCGGCGACGCAAGGTGCGCAGAGCAGGTTGAAAATCAAAAAAGCATATCCGCCAATCGCATCGCACTGCGCCGTCAGCGCGTGATAACCGCTTGCCCGCGATGTGAATCCAAACAAAATCGCGAGCGTGGATACGGCGTTTTCTTTGGCGACGAAAGCGGTCAGCGTTGCGGCCACCATTTGCCATGTGAATCCCAACGGCGCGAACAGAAAAACAAGCTTTGAGGCGATTGCCGCCAATATGCTTTCGTCGGGGAATACCGCCGTGCGAAACCCGTTTTTATCCAAGGCGTAGTTTGAAAGAAACCACACGGCGATCGCGCTCAAAAAAATGACGCTGGCGGCGCGTGACAAAAACGACGCCGTGTGCCGCCAAACGTCGCGTATTACATTCATTGGGCTCGGCAGATGATACGGTGGTATTTCGAGCAGAAAACTGCGGTTTTTTTTCCCGAAGACGCGCAGTTTTTGCAGCAGAAGCGACGAAACGCAAACGCTTGCGATACCAATCAAGTATACGCTTGCCGCAACCCACCATTTGCCGCCGAAAAAAACGCCCGCAATCAGCGCAATCACAGGGATTTTTGCGCCGCAAGGCAAAAATGTGCATGTCAAAATTGTCGTGCGCCGCGCCGCCGCGCTTTCGATGGTTCGCGTGGCGATCACCCCCGGCACGCCGCAACCTGTCGAGAGCAAAAACGGCACGAACGACTGCCCTGTCAGACCAATCCGCACAAAAAAACCATCCAACAAGAACGCAATCCGCGCAAGATAGCCTGTCGACTCCAAAATACTCAGGCAAAAAAACAACAGCATCATTTGCGGCACAAATCCAACCACCGTGCCAACGCCGCGCAAAACGCCGTCGATCACCAACGAAATCACCCAAGAACGGACGTTGAGTACGTGCAACAGCGCAAGCGCGACGCTTGGCAGGCTCGGGATCACCTTGCCAAATACCATCATCCCATCGCCGAACAAACCATCCGTCAGCAGTGCGGAAAGCGACGCGCCGACCGTCGATACGGAGAAAATATAGACAAGACTCATGATCGCCGCAAAAAGCGGGAGCGCAAAAACACGATGCGTCAAGATTGCGTCGACGGTGTGCGACGGTGTACGCGATTCGCTTTTTTTGTAGCCCGTTTTGAGCAGACGTTCAATCTGCGCGTAACGCTGCGCCACAAGAATTGCCGCCGCCTCGTCGTCGTTTTTGAATTCGATCGCGGCGATTTTTTCGTTGATCAATCGCGTGCGCGGATAGCCGCTGTCGCCGTTGAATGTTTTGATTGCGATCAAGCGGTCGTTGGATATTTCAGCCAAAACCGCTTCCACTTCGTCCGAAAAGCGCAAAGGATTGGGCAGCTTTTTGTTCGGCGATACCATTTCACGAATCAGTTCGCCGAAACCAATCCCTTTGGTTGCCGAAACGCCGACCGCGGGTGCGCCGAAAGCGTTGGAAAGCGCCTGCAAATTGAGATAATCGCCGCGCTTGCGGATTGTGTCGATCATGTTGACCGCAATCACGACGGGCACACGTAGTTCCAGCAGCTGCGTCGTCAAATAGAGATTGCGCTGCAAGTTTGTGCCGTCCACAATGTTCAAAATCGCGTCGATTTTCAAATCGGAAATGGCATCGCGGGCAAGGCGTTCCTCAGGCGAGTAGGGCGAGAGGGCATAAATCCCGGGGAGGTCGAATATCGTCACGCGATCGCGTCCCAAAAGTTTGCCCGCCGTAACTTCAACCGTAATGCCGGGAAAATTCCCGACGTTCTCACGCGCTCCCGTCAGGGCGTTGAAAAGGCTTGTTTTGCCGCAGTTTGGATTTCCGACAAGTGCAATGCGCAAAAAAATCACCCCGCACAGCCTATGCGCGGGATGGCTTTTTTATACTATTCTCAATAGCACGATAAAAATGCAACTGGTTTTTGTATTGCCGCGCGAAGCGGGAAAAAGTCTTTTTGCTTACTTTTTCTTCAGAAAAAGTAAGTCAGTCTTGCGTTTCGCTTGCGGGGCTATCAATCACCGGCGCGGGTGGATTGTGCATGTAATGCGGCTGCGGCAAATGCTCCGGAATGGGCGGATTGACTTCTAAAATGGGGTTGTAATAAGGCAATGTGCGCGGCTTTTCGATAAAATCGGAAGCCTGGGAGCTGTATGCGCACGACGCCGTCGCCGAAGCCGGCTGTGCCGCCGCGAATCCGCTTGCCTCCGCGCCCGCCGCACCCGTACACGCCTCCGCCCACCAGCACGGCGGGGGAACTGGAATACATTGACCGTCGGGTGACATCAAAACCCATGGTGGCCGTGCGCAACACGAAGCCGGCGGCATTTGCCTCCAACCGCACGCGCCGCCGTTCGGCACACAGCAACCCAGACCAAATCCGTCCATTCCGTATGCGCAACCCGTGTCGAACGGATGATTGTTGTTATTGTTGTTGTTATTATTGCTCACAACAATACTTCCGCCCGGACCGAAGCCGACATAGCTTTGCCCATAATGAGGACCATAAGGTAAAAAAGGATAACGCGCGTAAGACGCACGGGTAGCCGTTCCCGTTTCCGCCGCACCGGTCTCGCCCGGATCGCAGCAATCACAACCGCAACAAAACATTATGTATATACCTCCCATGTCTTTTGCCCGCAAAATACAATCAATTTAGGATATTATATGCGTGCGCGGAACAAGAGGTGAAACGCGAATTTGTCGGTCAAATCAAGCCTTCCGGCTCCGTTCGGCGGTGTTTGCGTGATATGTCTCAACATTGATTTTCGTTTTCTTCCATTTGCCCGAAGCCAGATAGACGATATCAATCAACATCGAAACACCGGTGGCGATCGGCGCGGCGAATCCCATGCCCATGATGCCCATTTGCAAAACTTTGCCTAAAATCCACGCGGCGGGAACGCGCACCACAAGCGAACTGATCAATCCGACCACAAGCGAAAACTTCGTGTGCCCCGCCGCCATCGCAAGCCCTGTAATGTTGAACACAAACGCGACAAACAAATAATCATAACTAATCGAACGGATATAAACGACGCTTTGATCCACACAAGCGAGCGCGACTTCGGGGTCAAGCCCCGCGCTTTCATCGCCCAAAAAGAAGCGAACGATTGGTTGCGCGAACGTTTGCACGAGCACGAACATCACCACCGTTATCGCGATCGCAATGCCGATCCCCGTGATTGTGGTGCTGAACGCGCGCTTGGGTTTGCTCGCGCCCAAGTTCTGCCCCGCCATGGAAGCAACCGCCGACTGCATGGCAAAGGTGGGTAGAATCGCGACGGAATTGACTTTTCCCGCAACACTTAGCGCGGTCGTGCCAATCATCCCCGCAATGGAGTTCGCAACGCCTGTGAGCACCATGAACGACAGCGAAACGGCCGTTGTGCCGATGGATGTCGGCAAACCGATGGTGACCAAGCTCTTTGCCGTCGCACGGTCGATGCGGAATGATTTGAGACGGAAATCGAAAACAAAATTCTTTTTGCGCAAAAAGATAACCGACATCACAAAACTGACACCCTGCGAGATCACCGTCGCCCACGCCGCCCCTGCCGCGCCCATATCAAGCGGTCCGCAAGCGACATAGTCCAGCACAATATTAAGCACCGCCGCAATACCCACGAACAGCAAGGGGTGTTTGGAATCCCCCATACCGCGCAAAATCGCGCTCACGGCATTGTATCCAAAAATAAAGAACAACCCAACGGTGCATACCTGCACATATTTGAGTGTTTCGTCATAGGCAAGCTCGTCGGACAAAAGCTTTAAAATATGGGGGTTTGCAATGAGCATGACGACTGTCATCACCAACGCCGCCACACCGTAAAGTGTGAAGATTGTGCCGATGGTTTTTCTGAGCGCGTCCTGTTTTCCCGCACCGACAAGCTGGGCAATCAGCACCGTGCCGCCCACCGCCAAACCCGCAATAAGGTTGATCATCAGGATTGTCACTTGCCCGCCCACACCCACGGCGGAAGCTCCCACCGCGCCGTTAAAACGTCCGACAAAAAACATATCCGCCATATTGTAAAGTGCCTGCAAAAAATTCGATGCCAAAAACGGCAACGAAAACAACACAAGATGTTTTGCAACACTTCCCTGTGTGAGGTCTTTTTGGAATTTGCTCAAACAATTTTTCTCACTTTCTTCAACTTTCTTCATTTGTCTCTTTCTTTTTCAAAAAAAGAAGCAAAAGAACTTTGCCGCTTCACGCGGTAACACGGATTCGCTAAAGCTTCCCCCGCGTAAATTCCCCCGCGCATGGCTTGCAATCGGCATAATCCCGCAAAACCGCAGCGCATTGCGCACGCGATTCCGTCGTAAACGAAAACAGACGAATATCCATCTCGGGCAGTTTTTTATCCGCCAGCCATATCGGGCGCGAATTATACATCACCGCGCAAGCGCACTTGCAACGCACAGGAAATCGCACACCCTTGCGGTCTATGACCGCCCCATTGCCGCCGCATGCCTTGCAGCCAATCGCCGCGCGGACAGGGCAAACGCGCATCAGCATCAACGCCATTCGACCGTAGATCACAGCCCCCGCCGGAATGACGCGCCGCATATCGCGCAATTGCGACGCCGTGCACTCGGGCGACACAACCGCGCGTTCCGCGCCAAAATCGCGCAAAGCGCAAAGACTCTCGCTGTTGCAAACCTGAAGCCCCTCGCCGCCGACGGGAATTAACCCGCTTTCCCGCGCCAACGCGATGCCGTCCAGCGTGTGCGCCATCGCGCGACGTGCGCCGGCCTCTTTCGCGCGGCGCAATTGGGACAAAACCGCCGCGCCGCCGCCGAAAATACCTGCGGGGATCTCAACGTCAGCTTTCCAGCGCGCAATGTTTTTTTGCGGCGTATCGCAAGGCAAAAATATTTTTTGATTTTTTTCGAATGCAATACGCGGTATTTGCTCATGGCTCAAAAAGCGCAGCCAGATTTCTTTTTCGCTCGATGCCAATGCGGATATTTGCGTTTTTGTTTGCGCGATCGTGTCGATTTGCACGGGCTGTGCCGCAATATTTTGCCGCCGATCACGCGAATATTCCATGTTTCGCAGTTTTTGCAAAAGCGCGGGCGGCATGGTATCTTTCGTGTCCCTGCGCCCAAACATATCCGAATCGCGTTTGTTCAAAAAATAACCTTGGGTGAAGCCGTCGCGGCTGAACGCTTGGCGTAATTCATCTTTTGTAACAGTCGGCGGTTTGCCGTCCAGCGCATGGCGGAACGCCGTCACAGCCGCCGCGGCATATTCGGGGCGTTTGCGGCGACCCTCAATTTTGAACGAAGCGATCCGATCAAGCGGCGGTTCTGTCACATAATCAATGAGGGAAAGATCCTTTAAACTGAGCGCGTAACTTGATGCGAACGCGCCGTTTACGCGCCACGGCAAGCGGCAGGGTTGGGCGCAACTGCCCTTGTTGCCGCTGCGATCGCCTAGAGCCGCGCTGAGCAAGCACTGCCCCGACACCGCCATGCAGTGTGCGCCGTACACGAATACTTCCAAATCAACGGGCGCATGATCCAGCAACGCCGCAATTTCTTCCCTTGTGCATTCGCGCGGCACAACCGCACGAACAACGCCCAACCCACACAGCAACGCCATCCCCGCCGCCGTTTGCACGGAACACTGCGTGGAGGCATGAAGAGGCGTGTTCGGAAAACGTTCGTGCAATCGGCGCATCAGTCCCAAATCCTGCACGATCAGCGCGTCCGCGCCAAAATCGATTGCCGTTTGCGCAAGCGCGATCGCTTGCGGCAATTCGCGGTCGGTCAGCATGGTGTTGAGCGTCAGATAGAGGCGTACACCCTTGTTTTTGCACAGAGCAATGGCCTCCCGCAATTGGTCAGGCGAAAAATTCCGCGCACCCGTCCGCGCGTTGAACGCACTGCCGCCCAGATAAACCGCATCCGCGCCGCACCGCAATGCCGCAAGCAGCATCGCGGCACTGCCTGCGGGTGCCAACAATTCGGGAATCACTTTATTTTTCATTCAAAGCGGCGATCCCAGGCAGTTCTTTGCCCTCCAAAAACTCCAGCGACGCGCCGCCGCCCGTGGAGATGTGCGACATTTTGGATGCAAAACCCAATTTTTGCACCGCCGCCGCTGAATCGCCGCCACCGATGATCGAGATAGCGTCGCTGTCGGCAACGGCTGTTGCAACGGCGATTGTGCCTGCCGCAAAGCGTTCCCATTCCGAAACGCCCATCGGTCCGTTCCAAATAATCGTGCCGCTGCCCTTGAGTGCCTCGGCAAACAACACGCGGGTTTTTTCGCCGATGTCAAGCCCCATCCAACCATCGGGGATTTGTGTGGAATCCACCGTTTTGGAGGGCGTTTGCGGGTCGAACGCTTCACCGACGACGGTGTCGACAGGCAGGAGGAATCGCACGCCTTTGTCCTTGGCTTTTTGCAGCATCTCCAGCGCCAAATCAAATTTATCCGGCTCACAGAGCGATGTGCCAACAGTGTGCCCCTGCGCCGCGAAAAACGTGTAAGCCATACCGCCGCCGACAATTAGGGTGTCCACATTATCCAGCAAATTGCTGATGACACCGATTTTGTCAGAGACTTTCGCACCGCCCAAGATCGCGGCAAGTGGACGCTTTGGCACTTCCAAAGCCGCGCCGAGGAACTCAATTTCTTTTTTGATCAAATAACCGCAAACGGCGGGGATATAATCCGCGACACCTGTCGTCGAGGCATGGGCACGGTGCGCCGAACCAAACGCGTCATTCACAAAAACATCCGCCAGCGCGGCGAATTGCTGTGCAAGCGCGGGATCGTTCTTGGTCTCCCCTTTTTCAAAACGCACGTTTTCAAGCAGGAGCACTTCGCCGTCCCGCAATCCCGCGGCAAGCGATTGCGCACTTTCGCCGACCACGTCGGTCGCCATTTGGACCTCTTTGCCGAGCAGTTCGCTCAGGCGTTTTGCCACGGGCGCAAGCGAAAACGCGGGATCGGGCGCACCTTTCGGACGCCCTAAGTGCGAACAAAGGATGACGCGCGCGCCATGCCGCAAAAGATATTCGATTGTGGGGAGCGAGGCGACAATACGTTTATCGCTGGTGATGGTTTCGCCGTTGAGCGGCACGTTGAAATCGCAGCGCACAAGCACACGTTTGCCCGCGACGGCAACGTCTTCCACGGTCTTTTTGTTGAGTACATTCATTGCAAACAACCTTTCCATTTTAGAATACTTCTATTTTAACGTAGAATGCCCTTTTTTGCAAGTAAAATTTTTGTGACGATCACGTTATTGATCAAATAATCAAAAGTTTTCTGATTGATCAACAGTTTTTTACATGCCGGCACGCAAAAAAACATTTTCGCCAAAACATAAAAAATGGTTGACTTTTTTTTTTTTTTCTGGTAAAGTTATATATGGTCACTTTGAGGTGATACATTTGAGAGAAACGGGGGCGTAGCCATATGATGAAAATCCATTTGGGAACTCATTTAAACCGCTTTACCGAATATTATCCGAAGGGATCGGACGGTATTCCCGCAACGCTCCGTCAATCGGCTCAAACGATTGCGCCGGACGCGTTTTTGCGGCAAATTGAATTGCCCTTGCCATCCAAACGCCACGCGTATAAAATGGCTCTGCAAGGCAGGGACGGCACGGTGTGGCTGGGCGCCTCCACAGGCGTCACCCGCTACGACCCCAACGCCCCGCGCAAACAGGATCGCGTGCAATATTTCAGCGCGGAACGCGATTTGCTCGACAACGATGTGCGCGCCATGATGCTCGCGCCGTCGGACGATGAAAGTGTTTATGAATCCATTTGGGTGCAAACAAAAACGGGCGCGACGCGTATCACTTTGCGTTGGCTTGATCCCGAAGAAAAAGCGAATATCCTGCTGGAGGAATCCCTGCGGGTGGTCGACCGCCGCGGCATGTATTCCCAACGCGGACTTTCGGTGCCGCTGCGCCCCGAAACGGCATTGCCCTTCAACGAAAGCGACAACGACGGGTGTTTTGGATCCGGATTTGCAATTGCGGAATTGCTGCACTATGCGACGCTCAAGCGAGAGTTGGGCGCGGATCACCCCGAAACACAACGCATTCGAAAAATCGTCACGCGCGCGAGTGAGGCGCAGCTTCTGTTGCTCTATATGCCATGCCGAGGCGATGGCTTCGCGGCGCGAACATACCTCCTGCCGACTGAACCTATCCCGAACGGCGGCATGTTTTTCCGCAAGATGGGCGACGGCACGGCGGAAGTCGTGACGACGCACACATCGCTCGAAAACAATACGGCGGGCAAACGTATCCCCTGCACCGAACAAGTGCCCGCGCGGCTCGCAAAACTCTATGAGGACGAGGGTTACACCGAAAAGGGATTGGTCTACAAGGGCGACACCAGCAGTGACGAGATCACGTTGCATTTTTCGCATTTGTATTTTTTACATATGATTTTAGGGCAAGACGATCCTGAACTGGACGAACTTGCCGTCAACGCTTGCCGCAAATTGATGCGGCATATCATTGACCATGGCTTTGAGCTATACGACGCTTTCGGCGAACCGACCACATGGGCAAAATGGAGCGAGCGGTACTTTCAATTCGGCAATCTCGGCTGGTGCGACGCGTGTCTCAACGCTGCGGAAGTGCTGATGTATCTGCAAGTGACCAAAAATGTGACGGGCGAAGACGAGCCTTGGCAATCGGCATACGATGCTTTGATTGCCAAAGGTTACGACGATATCACCCAATGGCATTGCGATCGGTTGCACCAATCGGTGACGGGCATGGGAATTGAGGAAAGCGAAGAGATCATGTATGGCGACCATATGCTGGCGACCATGGCATTTTGGATGCTCATCAATCTGACCCCCGAAGGGGAAAGTAAGGAAAAGTTCCGCAGGGGCTATGCCGCGTGGCGCGGAAGTATTGGGCGCGAACACAACGCGGGCTATGATTTCCCCTTCTTGCTGTCTTGCCCCGATGCCTCGGCGGATATGGACATGCTCGCGTTCTGGTTTGAACGACACCCTGTGAGCCGGCTTGCGACGAGTGTCAGTGCGACCGCAAGGCACGATATGCCCGAACGCATCCTTTTTGGCAAAACAAGCGAACTGGGCTGGCTTCTGCCGCCCGACGAATGCAGTATTGCAAAATACGACAGATCCCCGCATTCCTATCGAAACAGGGAAGGCGGCGCGAAATGCGTGGAAAGCTGTTACGTTTACACATTCGCCTACTGGATTGGGCGATGGTACGGCTTTATCGCTTGAATGCGTAACCTTCTGAAGAAGGAAAAATATGCTTTGCACTTTTGATGCCGAATCGCAGTTCGGCGCGGATATCAACACAATACGATGCCTGAATTGATGTGATCAGTTCGGGCGCGTGAGCTTGCTTGCGCTCGACCAAACGACCTGATAGGAGTATTCACATGAAACATAAAAAGCGCAAGGATGCCGCAAAGGCGAAACGCCGCGGCACTTTGCCCAAAAACGTTTTGAATTTGTTGGAATCCCAAAACCTGCGCACGGATGATTTTATCTTTTCCGCCGTCGGCGACATGGATAACGACGGCAACTACTGCGCCAATTGGCTGGCGTTCGACGACAAAGGGCTTTACATCGCTTTCGGCACGGAAGAAACCGTCAAGAAAAAGAAACGAAAATTCCCCGAAGCGGCGGTGAAACTCACAGGACTTTCGGCATTGCCGCTGGAAGATGTTGAAGAACTGAAAATTGAACGCTATGTGACCACGGGGCGGCTGATTGCCGTCGAAAAAGGCGAGGAACGCCCGCTCACACGGTTTTCGATTGGCAAAACGGGCGATATTCAAAAATTCGCGGATTGTTTCAACGCCAAAATCAACGGAAAAGCTCTTGCGTCTTGGCTCACGGTGTTTGACGACACGCTCTATTGCCCCAAATGCGGGGAACGCTATCCCGATTCCCGCAAAGTCTGCCCCAACTGCGTCAAAAAAAGTTCAACGATCAAAAGGTTGTTCGGGTTTTTCAACGGGTTCCTCCCGCAAATGGGATTGATTCTGTTGCTGCAAATTATTGCGTCCTGCTTCGGCGTGATATTGCCCAAATTCAGCACGGAGATGCTCTTCGACGACGTGCTCAACGCCGACAACCCCGATTCGTCTGAGGCAAAACTTGCCGCGCTGGGTGTACTCGTGCTTATGCTCATCGGCATTCGCGTGGCGGATCTCCTCTTTCGCCTCGGCTTTGAGTGGATTCTCACAGGCGTGATGCCAAAGATGATCTACAACATCAAAGTGCAGATTTTCACCTCGATGCAGCGGCTCACGGTCGGATTTTATTCCTCCAAACAAACGGGGCAATTGATGGACCGCGTCACGGGTGATGCCAACAACATCTATTGGTTCTTTGTGGACGGCGCGCCGTTTATCGTGATGAACGCCGTGCGGATGATCGGCATTTTGCTTTTGATGTTCTTGATCAGCTGGAAACTGTCACTGCTCACGCTGCTGTTGTTGCCGCCCATTGTCGCCTTGGCTGTGTTCGGCGATTCCATTTTCCGCCGCCTGCACCACCGCATCTGGGCGCAAAACGCGCGGATGACCTCCATGCTCAGCGATAATATCAACGGGCAACGGGTGATCAAAGCGTTCTCGCGGGAAAACGCGGAACTCGAACGTTTCTCCACCATCAGCCGCAACGTGCGCGACGCGCAATTGGAGCAGGCGAACAAAGAAAACACGCTCTTCCCGCTCATGACGGCACTCGTTTTGATTTTGAGCACATTTGTGCTGGTGGTCGGTGCGCGCTTCGTGATCGGCGGCGAAATCACCATCGGTCAATTGCTGACTTACACGGTTTATTTGACCATGATACAAGGACCGATTGAGTTCTTCATGTGGGTTTTCAACTGGTGGGCGCGCGCGGTGGACAGCGCACAGCGTCTGTTTGAAATCATCGACGCAAAGCCGGATATCACGGAACAAGACAATCCAACAATACTCAATCCGTTTCGCGGCGATATTGAAATCAGCGAATTGGAGTTTGAGTATGAACCGGCCGTGCCGATCATCAAAAAAATCTCTCTGCGTGCCGAGGCGGGTAAAATGCTCGGCATTGTGGGCAAAACAGGCGCGGGCAAAAGCACCATCGCCAATTTGATCTCCCGCCTCTATGATCCAAAAGCGGGCGTGATACGTATTGACGGCACGGACATAAAGGAGCTTTCGTTTGCGCAACTGCGAAAAAACATCGGCTTGGTGTCGCAGGATATCTATTTGTTCACAGGAACGATTGCCGACAACATCCGCTACGCCAACATCGGCGCGAGTTACTCTGAAGTGATTGCGGCGGCAAAGGCGGCATCGGCGCACGATTTCATCCTCAAACTTCCCGATGCCTACGAAACGCGCGTGGGCAACGGCGGGCAATCGCTATCGGGCGGCGAAAAACAGCGCATATCCATTGCAAGGGCCGTTCTGCAAAATCCCAAAATATTGATTCTGGACGAAGCGACCGCCGCTATGGACACCGCAACTGAACGCAGTATACAGGAATCCTTGCGCCAACTCAAAGCGGGACGCACGACCATCGCAATTGCGCATAGACTCTCAACCCTGCGCGACGCCGATTATCTCGCGGTCGTCGACGACGGGACGTTGGTGGAATACGGCACGTTTGCGGGGTTGATTCAACAAAAGGGCGCGTTTTATAAGCAATACAAAATCCAATCGCAGTCGTTGGCGGCGGTATCCATTATCGGCGAAGAAAGTACCGTTCAAGCAGACAAAACGGACGAATGACGAAAGGAGCGAACTTGATGTCGCTTACAATAGAAAATCTGGAAAAAGAAAACACGAAAAAAATGGAAACAACGTTCACCGATCCCGCGGCATGTGTGTTTTTCAAAAACCCAAACGGCTTTTTGGGGTTGACAATCGGCGACGCCGTGCACAAACGTGTGCAGCTACGCCGTGCGCTACCTTTCAGCGCGCCCGCCAAATATGTTTTCGTGCTGGACATGGACGACAAAGAACTTGCCGTTTTGGAGGATCTCGCCGCGCTCAATGCCGAAAACCGCGCCTTGGTTGACGAAGAACTCGCCATGCGCTACTATTACCCCGAAATCACCCAAATCAAATCTGTTAAAGACAAAAACGGCGCACACTATTTTGAATTAATGATCGGCAGCGTGAAGAAAAATATTGCCGTCAAGGATCTTTCAAAAAACCTGAAACAGCTTGAAAACAATACCGTAATTATCATTGACGTCGACGGCAACCGTTACTTCATACGCGACGTACTCAAAGTGCAACGCAAGAGTTTGCGCGCACTTGAGCCGTACCTGTATTGATCGCCCCAAAGGAGGGAAAATCAAATGACGGCTTTTCAACAAACGGTCACATTCGACCGTGCGCCCGACGGGCAAATATGCGAAGGCAAGCTCATGTTCCGCAACGATACGCTGCTTTGCATCCAAAATGGGCACAGCACAACGTTTACGCTGAAAGATATCGCGAAACTCCAGCAATACACCGACGTCGGCTGCGCCCGCCTAGAGATCCGCGCCAAAACACCGGACGGCGGGGAATCGCCTCCCTGCAACAACATCTTGGTTTGCAGGTTTTCGATGACGTACGCGGAGGAAATCGGCGACTTATGCAAGATGGTGAACCACTGGATCGACACGGGGGAATACCCGAAAGAAAAGGAAATTCCAGCACGGCATTGCGAAAAATGCGGACGCAGTTTTTTGCCGGGCATGCGCGTTTGCCTGTACTGCACGGACACAAAACGCATTTGGAAACGGCTTTGGGCTTTGCTCGCGGGCAGAAAACATTTGTTTTTTATCTCGGCTGTTTTCATGATTCTGTTCAATCTCTGCCAGCTTGCCGCGCCTTTACTGACCCGCCAGATGCTGGACAGTCTGCTCATCCCGACACTGGAGGGTATCCCCACTGTTCTGCCGTTTGGTTGGAGCGTGACGCACGCGCTGACAATGTGCGGCATTGCCATCGGCTTGGGCTATGCGCTCGGGCAAATGTGTCTTGGCTTCTCCAACCTTATAGCACGCCGATTGGGCGCGGGATTCACCAACCAATTGCGTTGCCTCATCTATGACAAAGTCCAAAATTTGTCGATCTCCTCCATGCAGAACCATGAGGCGGGCGATTTGATGCGCCGTGTGTCGGAAGACACCGATCAAGTGTATGATTTTATGATAGGCATGGGGCGGGCTTGCATCGAAAAAATACTGATGTTGCTGATCGTCGGCGCGATCATGTGCGTCACAAGCCCGCTTTTAACGCTAGTTGTGTTTGTCCCCGTGCCAATCACCCTGTTTTTCTACAACCGATTTTGGCCTGCTTCCGCGCGCCGTTACAACAAAAGTCTCCGCTACTTTGGGCGGGAGAAAACTGTTCTGCGCGATATCATCAAGGGTATCCGCGTGGTGAAAACCTTTGGCACGGAAGCCCGCGAAATCGCGAAATTCGACAAAGTGAGCGGCCAACTGTGCCGCGCCCAAACCATTTCGGAACGATTTTGGGTGTTGCTCTTTCCGAACATCCGCTTGATTTTGGCAATTTCAGAAACACTCGTTTGCCTTGTTGGCGGACGGATGGTGCTCCAAGGCACACTTTCGGTCGGTTCACTCCTGCAATTCACGTTGCTCACAGGATCGGTTTTTGAGCCAATCCGCTGGATGAGCTTTGCACCGCAGGCAATCTCCCGCACAAGCGCAAGCCTAATCAAGATGTTCGAAGTGATCGACGAAGAAAACACCGTGCCGCTGGTCGACACGCCCGTCACCCCCGCAATCAACGGCGCGATCGCGTTTGACGGGGTGCAGTTCGGCTACAAATCGTTTGAGCCTGTACTCCAAAACATCAACATCAAAATCCAACAGGACGAAATGATCGGTTTGGTGGGGCATTCGGGCGCGGGCAAATCGACGATGATCAACCTGATGATGCGGCACTACGACGCGGATATCGGCGCGATTCGGATTGACGGCACGGATATCCGCGCGTTTGATTACAACTATCTGCGCGAAAACATCGGCGTGGTGTTCCAGGAGACGTTCCTTTTTTCCGGCACGGTTTTTGAGAACATCGCCTATGCCAAACACGACGCTTCGCCCGAAGCCGTCTTCCGCGCGGCAAAACTCGCCAATGCCCATGATTTCATCTTGCAACTGCCCGATGCCTACAACACCATTGTGGGCGAGGATGGGCACACGCTCTCGGGCGGTGAACGGCAGCGTGTGGCAATCGCCCGCGCAATTTTGAAAGATCCCAAAATTTTGATTTTGGACGAAGCGACTAGCGCGCTCGATCCCGAAACGGAGGGCGTGATTCAGGAAGCGTTGCAGCGTTTGGTGAAAAACCGCACAACCATCGCCATTGCCCACAGGCTGTCGACGCTCCGTTATGCGGACCGTCTGGTGGTGCTGGACCACGGAAAAATCGCCGAAGTCGGCAGCCACAAAGAGTTGCTGGAGCAAAAGGGCATTTACTACGGGCTTGTGACGGCTCAGCGGCAGATGAACGCGGCGAAGCGTTAGCGTTTGCCGCACAGTCGCAAGCAAAAGTCGCTAAAACAGATTGCCCCAACTTAGCTTTTCCATTTCGCGAATTGTCTTCACACATTGAATGGAACGTATGCATTGCTCAATATATAAATCAAATTTGTTTGATTTTGCGTAATCGGGGAGCGTACCTAATGTCCATTCGAGTTCATTCAAATTGGTGTGCGGCAACAGAATGTGCAAAAAATTTTCGCTTTTCTCCCATTGGCGCATGACTTTTTCGGTGATTTGCTCCACGGATTCTTTTTTTTCGGCGGTATCCAAAGCTTGCCGCAACGCCGTGGTGAGTTCCCCTGTCACTTTTTCAAGATGTCCCGCACAAAACAACGCCGCTCCAACCGCGAAAACGATCAGGCAAATGGATGCAATCAAACGCAATTTCATCCGCGCACCTCTTTCGGCACACAAAATACATCGCCCGATTTGTTCATCGTCAAAAGCATGATGGATTTTTCGGGCGTTTTTTGCTTTTTGATGATTGCCTCCAACTGCGGTAGCGTCAGCCCCGCGTCCGCCAGACGTTCGGGAATCCGCTGTCCATCATACACCAAAACAACGGGGATACCGTCGTCCTTTGGCTGCAATTGTAAATCTTTGATTGTAACACCGCGCTGTGCGGGCTTTGGCAGCGCACTAATTTTTCCGGTGGTTTCCACAATGCAACTCTGCACCTGCGAGATATCGAATAAATCTTTTTGGCGCAGGGCTTCCATTAAATCGTCGAGCGAGATGCGCAAGTTTTTCAACTGTGCCAAATCGGGTTTGCCGTCTTTGATCACTTGAATGGAATGCCCCTGCGTGAACACGCGGTAACGGTTTGATTTGACGGCAAAAATGGAGTTGAGTATTTCAAAGCCGACCAAAATCGCCGCCGAAATGAGCGACGTCGCCATGGGGATGGAATTATCCTGTATGGGAATCGCGACGAGTTCCGAAAGTAAGATGGTTACGACGAGTTCCGTGGGCTGCAATTCACCCACTTGCCGTTTGCCCATCAAGCGAATGGCCGCCATCACGACCAAATACAAAATTGCAACGCGCAAAACGGTAATCAGCACAAAACAGCCTCCTTGTGTGTCTATGTCCTTAGTATGGGCGGCTTGTTTTGGATTATGATCTAGAAAATGGTTTTTACAAATTGCTTCATTTATAAATCGATTCAAAAGAATAAAGCCCGCGGAAAAATTCCGCGAGCTTGCATTGTGTTTTGGTGTGTCTGCTTAATACATGCCGCCGCCCTGTGCCGCCATTGCCGCCGCGTTTGCCGCGTCCGCTTTGGGATCCGGGATGTCGGTAACCAAACTTTCGGTGGTGAGCACCATTGCGGCGACCGATGCCGCGTTGGTCAGCGCACTGCGGGTCACTTTGGTCGGGTCGAGGATACCGCGCTCCAAAATGTCGACATATTCACCCGTGGCAAAATCGTAACCGTAGCCCGGCGTGCCGTTCATGAGCACGGCGTTGACGACAACAGAACCCTCCACGCCGGCGTTGGCGGCGATTTGACGGATCGGCTCTTCCAACGCGCGGAGCACAATGCGTACGCCCGTGCGTTGATCGGCATCGTCCACGGTGTCAAGCAATGCCGAAACAGCAGGGATTGCGTTGAGCAACGCCACGCCGCCGCCGGGTACATATCCCTCCGCCACAGCCGCTTTTGTTGCAGAAAGGGCGTCTTCGATGCGCAGTTTTTTCTCTTTCATCTCGGTTTCGGTCGCAGCGCCCACGCGCACAACCGCAACACCGCCCGCCAGTTTCGCAAGGCGTTCCTGCAACTTTTCGCGATCAAAATCCGATGTGGAAATATCAATTTGCGTGCGGATTTGCGCAACACGCGCATCAATGGCTTCTTTTTCGCCCGCGCCGTTGATGATGATGGTGTTTTCTTTGGAAACACGCACGGTTTTCGCCCTGCCGAGCTGATACATTTGGGTCTCTTTGAGTTCAAGCCCCAAATCCGCGGTAATCACTTCGCCGCCCGTGAGCACGGCGATATCTTGGAGCATCTCCTTGCGGCGATCGCCGAATCCGGGCGCTTTCACAGCCACGCAGATAAACGTGCCGCGCAAACGATTGAGCAAAATCGTCGAAAGCGCTTCGCCCTCAATGTCTTCCGCGATGATCACAAGCTTTTGCCCCGATTGCAACACCTGCTCCAACAACGGCAAAATCTCTTGGATGTTTGAGATTTTTTTGTCGGTAATCAAAAGCACCGCGTCTTCAATGACGGCTTCCATTTTTTCGGTGTCGGTCACCATATAGGGCGAAATGTAGCCGCGGTCAAACTGCATGCCTTCCACAACGTCGCAATAGGTCTCGGCTGTTTTGGATTCTTCCACGGTGATTACGCCGTCATTGGTCACTTTTTTCATAGCTTCCGAAACGATCTCGCCGATCGCGGCGTCACTCGACGAAACAGTCGCGATACGCGCGATATCGGCCGTTGAACCGACTTGCTTTGAATTGGTGCGCAAGGATGCTACCGCCGCGTCCACCGCCGCTTGAATGCCCAATTTGACCGCCATGGGGTTTGCGCCGGCCGCAACGTTCTTCATGCCCTCGCGCACAAGCGCCTGCGCCAAAAGCGTGGCCGTGGTCGTGCCGTCGCCCGCAACATCATTGGTCTTGGTGGCGACTTCTTTAACGAGTTGCGCACCCATGTTTTCAAACGGGTCTTCCAGCTCGATATCTTTTGCGATCGTCACGCCGTCGTTTGTGATGAGCGGCGCACCGTATTTTTTGTCGAGCACAACGTTGCGCCCTTTCGGTCCAAGTGTGATGATGACGGATGCCGCCAATTTGTCGATGCCTGCCTGCAACGCGCGGCGGGCTTCCTCACCATAAATGATTTGTTTTGCCATACGCTTATCTCTCCTCCTGTTGTTCTCAATTTTGATTATTCCACAGTTGCCAAGATGTCGCCCACGCGCACGACGGAGTATTCCGTACCATCGATTTTGACTTTCGTGCCCGCGTATTGGTTGGTAATGACACGCTCGCCAACGGCGACGGTCATTTCCACTTCTTTGCCGTCCACAAGCCCGCCGGGGCCAACCGCAACCACTTCGGAAATTTGCGGTTTTTCCTGTGCGCTACCCGCAAGAATCAATCCGCTCTTGGTGGTCTCCTCGGCTTCCACGGCTTTCAGCACTACACGATCCGAAAGGGGTTTGATTTGCATAACGAACAACCTCCTACATGATAAAATAACATAGATTTAGCACTCGTCTTGCTTGAGTGCTAAATCTATTATAGCCATATCACGCAAAAAAATCAAGCGTTTTTGCCGCGAATTTACATTATTTACATTTCATTCACAAAGCCTACACAAAGGCGTGACAAACCAATCGGATATCAGAACAAGAGACGGAGAAAATCCTCCGCCTCTTGTGTTTTGGGTCCGTTGAATCTTACATATGTAAGTTAAACACCATCGTCTTTTTTGATACGGAACAGAATGCGCAAAATTCCGCGCAAAGCCCTTGGACTACGCAATACGACGACTTTCATTCATGTTTTCCCCCTTTCTTTCCGCACTAACAGCGCAACAGGCGGATGAGTATCACGAGTGCGCAAAAAATCACAAGAACAAGCACGAACACCGCAACCGACGGCACGACAGCTGCCAGCAAAAGCCCCAAAACAAACGCCGCCAGCAACGGTCCAACGCTTTTCCCCTGCCCTATCCGCATGTTCTCACCCCTCAACTGTTGCTACTGCATTCTATTCGCGGCAAAGTCTTTTGGTGATTCATCCAAAATGCCCCCAGCCCGCCCTGATGGAGGGGATGGGGGCTTGCAATTTTACGTCTTGCATCTAGTATCCGATGTCCGGACGGGTTCTACGCCCGACATGATTTTTCGGCGACCTGAACAATTGGCTGAACAGGATCAATCGCCGCCGCGGATACGTCAATTGCCGCTTGCCGGGGCAAGATTGGCCGCGGCAACGTCAAATCGACATCCGGAACAGACAAGTTGACCGGCGGCAACGTGATATTCGGGCATGCCAACGCGGCACGGATCGGTTGCGTGGAAACATACAGAGGATCGGGCACGGATTGCACCGACGGCAATTGCACATCCGCATTCGGCATCGCCAAATGGATATCCGGAATTTGGATATCGATAGCGGGAGCTTCCATGCGCACTTTCGGAAGCGTTTTGTCGATTGCGGGGATTGCCACGTCAATTTCGGGCAGCTCGACATCGATCGGCGGAATATCCAGCGCAATTTGCGGCAACGGCGCTTCGATGGCAGGCAAGGTGAGGTTCACGTTGGGCGCGGCGATATTCACATCCGGCAAAGCAAGATTGACCGTTGGCATGGACAACTCCACATCCGCCATATCCAAGTTGACATCGGGGATGGCAAGATCAATCGTTGGCAGCGTAACATTGACTTCCGGCAATTCCAAACTCACGTTCGGCAACTCCACATTCAAATCCGAAACTTCCACGTCCACATCGGGAATACTGACGCTGATTTCAGGCAGTTCCAAGTTGACGGGCGGCATTGACATGTTGATTTCGGGCAACGCAAGCTGAACGTCGGGCATGCTCATCACAACATCGGGAATCGAAACATTCACGAATGGTTGACTGACGTTCAATTGCGGCTGAGACACATGCAATGCCGGCTGTGTCAAGTTGACGAGAGGAGGCGTCACATTCACTTTGGGCGGTTTCACGTTGATTTGCGGCTGTGCGACGTTCACCTTCGGCGGCGTTACGCTGATTTGCGGTCTGGTCACGTTGATTTTCGGCTGGGTCACATTCACTTTTGGTTCAGCGACGGTGAAACATGGCTGCGAAACGCGCACTTGTGGCTGCGTAAAATGAACCTCCGCATCGCGAACGACAAGTTCGGGCTGATTGAATTCCAGTTCAGGCGCGGCGTAATTGACTGCGGGCTGCAAAACGATGGGTTTCGCAAGCGGTATCCGCAAATCCGCTTGGGGATTGTCGTATTGGCAAACGTTTGAAAGAATTCGTATAAATTGTTTTCCTTGCTCTTCGGTGATTGCATAACGATACATAGTCTTTGACCAGTCGGGACAGACTGGTTTTCCTCACTTTCGGTGATATTGAACGGACAAGAAAGACAAGCCGTTCGCTACACTATATGCGAACAGCTTGTATGTGTTCCAAATATCACAGGCAAAAAACGCCCGAAAATCCCGCGCCTTTTTATTGAGCCTCGGCCAGCAATTCGGTTGTGCTCAAATCGGCGCTTGCACACCAAAATTGATTGTCCCGCACATAATACACCCAACCATCGGCGACACCGACCACGCTTTCGCAAGGGATTTTTTGAAGCATCGTGTAGTCTCTGTTGGTGTCTTTTTCAAGATTTTGCAGTTTGAATGTCTTGAATACTTCGTCATTTTCGGTATAAACGCAATTGACCGTGCCGCTATCCACGGCGATTGCGTACCATGACTTGTCGGTTTCAATGGGTAGCGGCAAACAGTACAATATACCCATCGTTTTTTCCGACACCACATAAGCGCGATTGGCGGCATCAAGCTCCGTTTGGAATTGATCCGGCAGAACGAACGGCTTGCGCGCCAAGTGACCGTTCTGCGTGCCGTAGATAAAATCGACCGTTTCGCTTGCGGTGTCAAAAAGCCATCCATCGGCAAGGCGTTTTACAAGTTCGGCTTCCGCCGAATCGCCGTCAATCATTGCCGTCGTCTCCCGCGGATACTCCGCGGTCAAATCCAGCACGGCGCACCGTTTTTTGCCGTAAGTATAGAGCTTCCGCGCTGTGGAAGCAATATAGTAACTGTCGATCGGCTTATCAGTCAGCAGTTGTTCATCCGCAGGATTTTCCGCGTTAAATCGATAGAGCTTTCCGTCCGTTCGTATATAGTACACAAACAGTCCGTCCGCCTGAAGCCGATGCAGACCGGCATCGGCTTGCAATTCTTCCAAATCCGCGCCGCTTTCGGGGCGAACGCGATGAAGCCGGATCGTATCATCATCGGCGTTTGCCAAAGTATAATACACAAAACCATTGGTCATGCAACATTCGTGGACATCGTTTGCGATTAACTTTCTTTGCACGTCGCCGTATTTTTGATACAGTGCGCCGTTGAACGTGAAATACAAGTAACCATCGACGAGTTGGATCGACATTGGTTTTGTTTGCTCGGGTTTTGCGCATGCCGAAAACAGCAAGGCGGCGGCGACCGCAAGCGCAAACAAACGCGGCAGCTTTTTCATGCAATCCCCCAAAATCTAATGTCCAATAAAATCTTATAAAATCTTATAAAGAAAAAACGCAAAAGCAGGGTGTTCAATCATTCCGTCGGGCTGTTTTTTCGATACTGATATAAGACTTCGTCCAGCGGGACTTTTGCAACCGTGTTGAACAAATTCGTCGCCGCCATGATTCCCGCAAACGAGATGAGCAGAACGATTTGTTCTTCGCTGTAACGCGCTTTGAGCTGATCGTAAATGGCGGGATCAATGTTGTGCGGGTCCTCCGAAATGGAAAATCCAAACTCCATGAGCAATTGCTCTTCGTCATTCAAGTTTGGATTTTCGGGATCGTCGCCTGTGTCGATCAATATTTTGCGGAAGAACGTGGAACACACCAAGCAGCGGTTGCCGACCGAAATGGCGTAGGAATACAGCGACACCGCGCGATCGCTGATGAAATCACTGAGTAAATCCGCCAGCGCGTACCATTCCATATAGACGTCAAATGATTTTGTATTGTGCAAAAGTGTGCGCTTCATGTTTGTGACGCGCCCATGTTTGGCAATCTGATCTTCGTAACGCGCCCGCACGGCCTCCGCCGCAGTTTCATATTCGGTCATGGATAAATAACTCATAAAATCCCCCTTTTTGATGCAAACAGTATAGCACAAACACAGTCAAAAATCAAGCCCGCGTGTGCGCCAAAGCAAGCAATTCATCAACAATAATCGCCGCGACTTCCGCCTTGCTCAACAATGGCAAGCGTTTTGTGGCGTTTGCCGTGATGATCGTAACCCGATTGGTGTCGTGAGCAAAACCCGCGTTTTCTTGCGTGACATTGTTCGCCGCGATCATGTCCAAATGTTTGCGCACGAGCTTTTCGCGCGCGTAGTCTTCGGCGCGTTCGGTTTCCATCGAAAACCCGCAAAGCAACTGTCCCGCACGGCGATGTTCCCCCAAATACGCCAAGATATCGGCGGTGCGTTTGAGCGGAATTGTCAAATCGCCGTCCCGCTTTTTTTGCTTTTGGTCAAAATATTGTTTCGGCGTATAATCGGCGACCGCCGCCGCCTTGATGATAATATCCTGTTCGGGCGCGCGCGAGACGACGGCTTCAAACATTTCGGCGGCATCGGTCACGGACACAAAATCGACAAACAGGGGCGCGGTCACTTCGGCATAACCGCTCACCAGCGTAACCTCCGCGCCGCGCATCGCGCAATTGCGGGCAAGCGCATAGCCCATTTTTCCGCTGGAGTGGTTGCTCAAAAAGCGCACGGGATCAAGCCTTTCGCGGGTTGCGCCGGCGGTAACGAGTACCTTTTTGCCTTGCAAATCCTTTTTAAACGCGATTCGGCGCAAGATATATGCAATCAAAACCGCCTCATCGGGCATTCTCCCCGCACCGATATCGCCGCAAGCAAGCCTCCCCTCGGCAGGTTGGATGATCTCAAAGCCCAATGTTTCAAGCAAACTCAAGTTGCGTTGCGTGACGGGATTTTGCAACATTTGGGTGTTCATCGCGGGCGAAACCAGTTTGCCGCACGCGCAGGCAAGAATGGTCGTCGTGAGCATGTCGTCCGCCAATCCATGGGCAAGTTTTGCAAGGACGTTCGCGGTCGCGGGGGCAAGCAGAACGATATCCGCACGTTTCGCGAGCGAAACGTGTTCCACGCTGAATTGAAAATTGCGGTCGAACGTATCCGTCAAACACTTGTTGCCCGTGAGCGTCTCGAACGTGATCGGATTGACGAACTTCAGGGCGTTTTGCGTCATGAGCACATGCACGTCCGCGTGCAGTTTGACAAGCGCACTGGCAAGCGCCGCCGCTTTGTACGCCGCAACACTTCCGCTCACGCCCAACAGCACAGTTTTATCTTTCAGCATAAGTATTACTTCTCTTCCGTATTTTTCAAAAACAACACGCGTAATCCTTTCAGCAACAGGGCGGGATCATAAATGATCTTTTTTTTGCAATGAGGCAGAATCGCTTCGGCACAGCCGCCCGTTGCAATCACGGTCATCGGTCTGCCGATCTGCTCCTCAACGCGTTCGAGCAAGCCGTCGATGCAGGCGGCGTTGCCGAAGATCAAACCGCTTTTCATGCTATCAATGGAGTTTGAACCAATCACACTGCGCGGCGCTTCAAAGGCGATGCGCGGCAACTGCGCCGTGCGCGTGATCAGTGAATCCAGCGCGGTTTTGGGTCCCGGCAGAATCACGCTGCCAATGTAACGCCCTTTGGCGTCGATTACCGAAAAAGTCGTCGCCGTGCCCATGTCGATCACCGTCAAGGGCGGCTTGTATTCTTTGAGTGCGGCGACCGCGTCCACAACCAAATCGCTACCCAATTGAGCCGGATTGTCGGTTGTGATGTGAAGCCCCGTTTTCACGCCCGGACCGACGACCATCGCGGCAAGCCCCGTCACCTTTTTGACGGCTTGGCAAATGGTGTCGGTCAACTGCGGAACAACGGACGACAATGCGCAGCCTTTGATTTCGCTGACACTGATGCCGTGCAATTCAAACAGATTTTTGAAATCAATGGCGTATTCCAGTTCACTTTTGGCGGTGTTGGTGGAAAGCCGTTCCATGAACACCAAATCATCTTGATGCAAACAGCCAAGGGTGATGGTTGTATTGCCCATATCGATTGCAAATAGCATCGGTTTTCCCCTCTCCATATAGCCCGCAAACGCCCGCGCGCCCCTGCGAGGAGCACCCGCTTCGCGCTGTCATATCTAGCCCACGCAAATATAAATCAGTCTAAAAATGACCGCGCGCCCCTGCGGGGAGCAGTCGCTTCGCGCTGTCATTTGCACCCCACGCAAATATAAATCAGTCTAAAAATGACCGCACGAAGCGGGTGCTCGCCGCAGGCGTTTTTCTTCAGAAAAAGTAAGGCAGAAAAAGTAAGTAGCCCCGTCTACGGTTTATCGCGCCGCAAATAGGCAATCAGCAACAGCAACGCGATCAGCGGCGAAAACGGCAGCATCACGAGAATAAGGCAAACCAAACAAAGCAAAATGGGAAGCCCCTTTTTGCTCGGGCGCACCGTTTCCTCAAAATGCGGACAAAGTGCCGCGATATCTTTTTCGTTCGCGTCAAACGGCAATACGGCGCCGCTGTCCCGAATTCCCGCGTTGTAAAGCAACGGCTCAACCAAGGACCGCACGGATGCCGCACCCTTGACCAGTTTTTCGATCTTGATGCCGAGCACGTTCAGGAAAGAATCAATCACATTGAGAAGCCCAATTGTGATTTTGTATTGCGCGGTGTCGGGCGTGAACGGACTGTCGCCAGCAAAAAGATACATCACAAGTTGAATGATGAACTCCACCACGCTGTCGTTTTTGACGTGCGCCCAATCGGCGGGTTTCATCCCCGTTTCGGCTTTGACCCACTTTGCAACCTTGCCGATGGTCAGTTTTTGCAAACATTTGGCGATCGGTTTTAAAATCCAGCCGAATTTGTAACTTACGCGCGGTTGAACGCTGAACGCTCGCGCCATCTCGGCAAATCGGACGGTATCGCTCGCTGCGGCGGCAACCAGATCGCGAATCATCCCGAAAAATTGATGCTCCATGTGGCTGTCGAGTGTGCCGCCAATCGGCTCAAACGCCACCGGCTCGGTGATTTTTTCGGCTTGCACGGCAAGCATGCGATTGTTTTTATCCGCAACGCAAAAGCGAAACGTGCCGGGATAACCGATCAGCGACGCCGTGGATATATCATAAAACAGGCTGCCGTTGGCAGTGATCTTATAGGAAATATCCTGTATGTGCGTGTGTCCCGTGAAGCAAAACGGAATTCCCCATTGCGCGAAAAGCTCCGTGAAGCGTTCGTGCTGATACATCATGTCGTTTTTGCCGATGATTGCGTAAAACGGCGACGGCGCAATCATCGGGTGATGCGTCATGGGGATTAAGTATTGATTGTCTTGTTTGGCAAGCTCGGTTTGCTCGTGTATCCAGCCCAGCATTTCTTCGCTGAACCCGCTATGACCCATGCCGTCGCGGTCGTCATTGAGCGCAAGCAAGCGGTAGCCATCCGCAAGTTGCGCGGTGTAAGAATGGCTTAAGCGGTGCACGGCGATTGCCTCTTGCGGACCGAACGGATAGTACATATCCCAAAGGGCTTCGCGTTCGGCATGCGGGGCGGGGCGTTTGACATCACCCTCATAGATGCTTCCCTTGTCGTAATCGTGCGTGGCCGTAATCACAAACACGCGTTTGCCCGCCTCCCGCAAACCATGAAGGCAGGCGATCATTTCCTCATGCCCCCAAAGCTCGCCGTTGTTGACCACATCACCCGAGAGTAGCACGATATCCGCGCGATCGTCTTTGGCGATTTGCCGAAAAGCGGCTTCAATGGTTTCCTGCGCGTCTTTGAGCAGCTTTTGGCTTTTTTGATTGTCGAGCGCATAGGCCGCGCCGTCCACGCCCAAGCGTTTGGAGTAATAGTGCGTATCGCTGATCACGAAAAAAGACAGATTCGGCAGTTGCATCGCGCGCACCCTTTTCATTCTGGTCTGGTAAGATGCTCTCATCATAGCACATCAATCGTAAAAAAGCAACTTCTTTTTCTCTTCTTTTCTCTTCTTTTTTCTCTTCTTTTCTTGAAAGAAAAGAAGCAAAAGAACTTTAGCCGCTTCGCGCGTTGATTTGCGGTATTCCCTTTCATGGCGTGAAAAGATTTTTCATCCAATCCGCATTGAAATATTGCAAGTCCGCACAGAATGCGTCAGCATACCAAGCGATATCACATCCACGCCCGTTTCCGCAATCGCGCGGATGTTTGCGTCCGTCACATCGCCCGAAGCCTCCATCACCACGCGAATGCCGTTTTTGTGATTCCGCGCCAGCGCAACGCCCCGCTCCATTTGCGTAATCGACATATTGTCGAACATGATCACATCGGCGCAAGCGTCCAAAGCCTGTTCCACTTCATCCAACGTACGCGTTTCCACCTCAATTTTGACCATATGACCAATGTTGCGCCGCACTGCCGCAATCGCTTCGGCAATTGAACCGCAGGCATCAATGTGATTGTCCTTGAGCATCACGGCGTCCGATAGTCCGAACCGGTGATTTTTGCCGCCGCCGCACGCAACTGCATATTTTTGCAGAGAACGCAATCCCGGCAGCGTTTTGCGCGTATCGGTCACCGCGCAGCGTGTGCCGCGCAGGAGTTCGACCATACGCGCGGTTGTTGTGGCAATCCCGCTCAAATGCTGCAAAAAGTTGAGCGCAGTGCGCTCGCCCTGCAACAGCGGCGCGGTGTGCGTCTCCAGTTCCAGCAATACGTCGCCCGATTGAAAGCGATCGCCGTCTTTTTTGCGCAAATTGAATACGGTTGATTGATCCAAAAGCTCGAAAGTGCGTGTGAAGCATTGTGCACCGCAAAAAACGCCGTCCTGCTTCGCGAGCAGGTAGGCTTTGCTATGATGTTCAGGCGCAAAAATGGAGGAAGACAAATCGGCATATGGTATGTCTTCTTTGAGCGCGGTTTGGATGAGTGCGTCTATCTCAAACGAAAGCATCAAAAAAAGCCCCCTGATTTTTAATATTTTTAATATTTTTGCGCTACTATTTTTTTTGAAAGAAAAAGTATAATGTCCAAAGTCCAGCGTCTAGGACAGCAGCTCTTCCAATATCAGCGCGGCGACACAGGCAAGCGAGAGTGTTTCGGCGTAGTCACGCGTTACGGCGTAATCGCCCGTGCGGAGCGTTTCGTAAATTTCACGCATGCGGCTTGCGCCCGACGGCAGCGCCGCGACTTCGGGGAACACAAAAAAAGCGTGCTGCATGGTCGCGCGGATTTCGTCCTTGAGCGCGGTTGAAATTTCCTGCGCGGCCGATCGATAAGGCAGCGCAACGGCATCGCAGCCGCTTTGCGGTGTTTTTTGAAGGTAACTTAAGATATCATTTGCCGCGTGACGGCTGAACACAAGGGCTTCCGGCAACGAATTGCTTGCCAAACGATTGCCGCCGTGCAATCCCGTGTGTGCGCATTCGCCTGCGGCATACAACCCGGGCACACAGGTGCGTCCGCACAAATCGACATCAACGCCGCCCATCAGATAGTGCTGGCACGGAAAAACAGGGATAAAATCGCTTGCGATATCAATCCCGCGCACCTTGCACGCGGCATCAATGGCAGGAAATCTTTTTTGCAAAAACGCCGCGCCGCGATGACGGATATCCAAATAAAAATGACGCGAACCCACGCGGCGGGATTCCATCAAAATCGAACGCGAAACAACGTCGCGAGGCGCAAGCTCCAAACGCTGGTCATAGTTTTGCATAAAACGCCGATGATAGCAATTGAGCAAATACGCGCCCTCGCCGCGAATCGCTTCGCTAATGAGAAACGGATCTTCGTCGTTTTGTGCGGCAAAAGCGGTTGGATGAAACTGAATGAAGTGCAAACGCTTTGTCTTCGCGCCGAGTTCATAGGCGAGACGAATGCCGTCGCCTGTGGAAACGGCGGGATTTGTGGTGTAACGATACACGCGCCCGATGCCGCCTGTGGCAAGCAATAAGGCACGGCAAAAAAAACGCTGCGCACCATCGCCGCAAATTGCGTCGATCGCAAAGCCGTTTTTTGTGCGCACGGCAAAACAGGCTGTCGCATCCTCTAAGAGTGTTACGTTTGGGAGCGCAAGCACATGCGGCAGGAGTTTATCCACCATTTCTTTGCCTGTTTGGTCTTTGTGGTGCACAATGCGGCGGCGGCTATGTCCGCCCTCCAGTGTCTTATTCAGTTCCCCCTGCGCGTTGCGGTCAAATTCCACACCCAAATCCATCACATGGCGCACGTCCTGCGGGCCTTCCGTCACCAGCGCGTCCACAGCGGCCTTGTCGTTGATATAATTGCCCGCGATCAGCGTATCTTCGGCGTGGAGCACAAAGCTGTCGTCGTCTTCTTCCAACACCGCGGCCACGCCGCCCTGCGCCAACGCCGAGCCGGAGTCCGTTGGAGACTGCTTGGACAAAATAAGCACGCGCGGCGCGGGGGCGCATTGCCCCAAATGGAGCGCCGCGTACAGCCCCGCCAATCCGCTGCCTAAAATGATAACGTCATACTGCATAGCGCTTCCTGTCATTCATCAATTTCTCGTCAGTAACTCCTCGCGCTTGGGACCGTTTGAAACCAGCGTGATCGGCACGCCGATTTCGGATTCGATGAAAGCGACATAATCCTTTGCCGCCGGCGGAAACGCGTCGAACGACGTGATGCCGCGCAAATCCTGTTTGAATCCCCGCATGGTTTTGAATACGGGCTTCGCCTTGGCAAGCAGAGGCGTTACGGGAAAATCGCGCGTCACCACGCCGTCGATCTCGTAGCCGACACAGAGCTTGATTTCATCTAAGTAACTCAAACAATCAATTGCCGTAAGCACCGCCTGCGTCGCGCCTTGCACTTCACAGCCGTAGCGTGTGGCGACGCAGTCGAACCATCCCATGCGCCGAGGACGCCGCGTGGTCGCACCGTATTCGCCGCAATCGCCGCCATGTTCGCGCATCAAAGACGCTTCCTCGCCGAAAATCTCACTCACGAACGCGCCCGCGCCGACTGCGGAGGAATACGCCTTTGTGACGCAGAAAATATCGGTGATTGCATGTGGAGGCACACCCGCGCCGATCGCGCCGAAGCCAGCCAGCGTGGAAGACGAAGTCGTCATGGGATAAATCCCTTGGTCGGGGTCGCGTAGCGAACCCAACTGACCTTCCAGCAAAATATTTTTGCCCGCCTTGTGCGCACCGCGCAAAAGCTTGCCCGTGTCGCCCACAAATGGCGCAAGCCAATCGCGTTGCGCGACCAGGGACGTGAACAGTTCGCACGAATCCAGCAACTCTTTGTGATAAACATGCTCAAGCAACAGATTTTTATACGCGCAAATTGCCTCGACATGTTCGCGGAGCGTGTCTTCATGGAACAACTCGCAAACCTGAATGCCCGTTTTGGCGTATTTGTCGGCATAAAACGGCGCGATGCCGCTTTTTGTTGAACCGAATTGCTTGTCGGCCAGCCGCGCCTCCTCGTAGCAATCGAACAGCACGTGCAACGGCAAAAGCACCTGCGCGCGCTCCGAAACAATGAGTTGCGGCATAGGCACGCCTTGCGCGATCAAGTCTTCCAGCTCGGCTTTGAGCTTCGCGATATCCAGCGCGACACCATTGCCGATCACGTTGATGATGTTTTGATGGAACACGCCCGACGGCAACAAATGGAGCGCAAAACGTCCAAAATGATTGATAATGGTATGCCCCGCATTTGCGCCGCCCTGAAAGCGAACCACAATATCGGCTTGCGCGGCAAAATGGTCAGTGATTTTCCCTTTGCCCTCATCGCCCCAGTTTGCGCCGACAATCGCTCTTACCATAGCTATCTCCCTTACTATATCGCAGAAATCCGCGTTTTTTATTGCTTATCAAAGCAACGTTATATGATATCACATCTTATATTGCTTGTCAAGCGAAAATTGAAAAATATTTTTTGATTTATTTTCAACCATGCGATTGACAAATGATTTTTTACATGTTATACTATTTGCACCTCTCGCAGAGGGGTTCTTTTTTTGCCCGATGCAATTTGAGGGAGCCAATACAATTAGGAGGCAAACAAATGCGCACGAAAATCACACTTGCCTGCACCGAATGCAAGCAGCGCAACTACAACAAACTGAAGAACAAAAAAAACACGCCGGATCGCTTGGAGCTGAGCAAATACTGCCGCTTTTGCCGCAAGCACACCGTGCACCGCGAAACGAAGTAAGGAGGCTTTTCCTATGGCTGAAGACAAAAAATCCTCCAAGGACTTCCATACGCAGGAATCCGAACGGGAAGCAAAAGAAAAGGTAAAACGCGCCGAAAAGACGAAAACCGCAAAGAAAGCCTCGAAAAACTTCAAAGCAAAAACCGCTGCGGCCGCCAAAAAGTTCCGCAAGTTTTGGAGGGATTTTTTCGGCGAAATCAAAAAGATTGTTTGGCCGGACTTTAAAACCGTGATGAAGAGCACCGGGCTGGTGCTTGCAACGGTTTTGATCATCGGTATCTTTGTGTGGATTCTCGATTTCGGTCTGACGCAAGGTGTGCGTGCGCTCAAAAACGCGGCGGAAGCGACATCCCCCGCCACAACGCAAGACGCAACGGCTGAAACGACTCTCGCCGTGCCGACGACCGAGGCGGTCACTGTCGCCGAAACAGCGGAAACGACGACGGTCACGCAATCGTAAGAACCCCTAAAGTTTTAGGCATATCTCAGTTTTGCACCTACCAGAAAGGGGGGTTTGCGTTGGAACGCGAAGCGCGTTGGTATGTTGTGCACACCTATTCGAGCTACGAAAACAAAGTCGCCGCGAACATCGAAAAAATTGTTGAGAACCGCGGTATGCAAGATTTGATTTTGGCGGTCAACATCCCCACCGAAACGGTTGTTGAGGTTGGTGAGGGTGGCAAACGCAAAGAAGTGGAACGCAAAATTTTCCCAGGTTATGTATTTGTGAAAATCGCGGTGGAATACAACGACGACGGCATGCCGAGCATCAGCGACGAATGCTGGTACGTTGTGCGTAATATTCGCGGCGTGACCGGTTTTGTGGGTCCGGACAACCGTCCCTACCCCTTGGATGAAGAAAAAGTGATTGAAATGGGCGTCGAGAAGCGGCGTGTCGAAGTCAGCTATGACGTCGGCGATACGGTCAATATCATTCATCCTTCGTTCGAGGGTTTTTCGGGGCGCGTCGTGTCGATCAATCTTGAGCAAAACACGGTCAAAGTCGCCATTACAGCGTTGTTCGGCAAAGAAACCATCACGGAGCTTGAAATGGACTTTGTGGAGCGCGTCTAGTTTTGAAATAGCCGGTAGCGTTTTCGTTGCCGCTATGCGTGGGAGGGGATCCTTTGAGGGTCGCCGCCGGAAACCACATATATTGGAGGAAAGAACATGGCACAAAAGGTCACAGGGTACATCAAATTGCAAATCCCGGCGGGTAAGGCCACGCCCGCACCGCCTGTTGGTCCCGCTTTGGGTCAGCACGGCGTGAACATCATGGCATTCACCAAGGAATTCAACGAACGCACCAAAAACGACGTTGGTCTGATTATTCCCGTCGTGATTACCGTGTACGCCGATCGCACGTTTTCGTTCGTCACCAAGACGCCGCCCGCCACCGTGCTGATCAAAAAGGCTTGCGGCATCGAGAGCGGTTCGGGCGTGCCGAACAAAACCAAAGTCGCAACCATTACCAGTGCGCAGGTGCGTCAAATTGCCGAACAAAAAATGCCTGACCTCAACGCGGGCAGCATCGAAGCCGCAATCTCCATGATTGAAGGCTCGGCGCGTAGCATGGGCGTTGCGGTGAAGGACTGAGAGGAGAGTAGAGCATGAAACACGGAAAAAAATACAACGAAGCCGCCAAATTGGTGGATCGCGCAAAGCTCTATGATCCAAGCGATGCTTTGGCAGTCGCCATTCAGACGGCCACCGCGAAGTTCGATGAGACTGTGGAGCTTCATGTGCGTTTGGGGGTTGACTCCCGTCACGCGGATCAGCAAGTGCGCGGCGCGGTTGTGCTCCCCAACGGAACAGGGCGCAGTGTGCGCGTTGCTGTTTTTGCCAAGGGCGACGACGCGAGAGCGGCTCAAGAAGCCGGCGCGGAAATTGTCGGCGCGGAAGATTTGGTTCAGCGTATTCAAGGCGAGGGCTTTATGGATTTTGATGTCGCCATTGCAACGCCCAGTATGATGGGTCTTGTGGGACGTTTGGGTAAGATTTTGGGTCCGCGCGGTTTGATGCCAAGCCCAAAAGCTGGCACAGTTACGCCCAATGTGGCGCAAGCTGTTACCGAAGCGAAGGCTGGTAAAATTGAGTATCGCCTTGATAAGACGAATATCATCCACTGCCCGATCGGCAAAGCGTCTTTCGGTGTAGGTAAGTTGCAGGAAAACTTCAACGCGCTTTTGGATGCCATTGTGAAGGCGAAACCCGCCGCCGCGAAAGGTCAATACATCCGCTCATGCGTTTTGGCGACCACGATGGGGCCTGGCGTACGGATTAACCCCTCAAAAGTCGGTTAATACAAACGCATATAGCACACTCAATAAAAGCAAACAGCCTGCGGGAGTTTCCTGCGGGCTGTTGTTTGCGATGATTGCTATGCTTTTTCCGCACGTCGAAATCCAATGCCGTGGCTATATTTGCAAAATCCCTTGACAAGCGGTCTGAATTGCGCTAAAATTGGCGCATGTTATCATGGGAAATGTGTGTGCGCGGACACAATCACGCCCAAAAGGAGAAACTTCATGCATCCATTACGCCTGCGGTTCAAAAAGTGCGGACGCGCGAAATATATTTCGCATCTTGATTTGATGCGCGCCTTCACACGGGCGGTGCGGCGAGCGGATCTGCCGCTGTGGTACACCGAGGGCTTTCATCCGCACGTGTTTTTGTCGTTTCCGCTCCCCCTTCCCTTGGGGCAGGAGAGTTTGTGTGAAGCGGTTGATTTGCGGCTGGAATCGCCCGTGCCGCCCGACGAGATCGCAGCGCGTATGCAAACGGCTTGCCCTGAGGGGATCACGATTGTTTCGGCGGGCGAACCATGGTGCGCGGCGGGCGAAATCGCGCAAGCGGTCTATGATATCGCTTTCACGTTTGAAAACCCGCGCATCGCCGAAGTTTGGCTGGCGCAGGCGGAGGATTTGCTCCGCGCGGGCGAACTGACCGCCGTAAAAACGGGGAAGCAGGGGCGGCGCAAAGTGCAAAAAGAAATCGCGCTCGCGCCCATGATTGCGGCTTGCGCCTTTGAACGTGCCGATTGCTTTGTGCGTTGCAGGGGTACGTTTGCGGCGGGGAGCGAAAAAAATTTGAATCCCGTTTTGCTCTGCGAAGCGCTCAACCAAAACGCCCTCGCGCCGATCAAGCGCGATATTGTGCGCACCGCGTTGCTCAAAAGCGACGGCGACACGTGGGAATAATCCAAAGGAAAGAAATCACAAATATGTTTGAATTGCTCACAACGCAAAACGCCGCGCGGCGCGGTGTTTTTTCAACGCCGCACGGCACGGTGCAAACGCCCGCCTTCATGAACGTCGCAACTTGCGGCGCAATCAAAGGCGCGGTTTCGGCGTATGACTTGGTCAATTTGCACGCCCAAGTGCAGTTGTGCAACACCTATCATCTGCATTTGCGCCCGGGCGATCAGCTTGTCAAAGATATGGGCGGCTTGCGGGCGTTCACCGGCTGGAACGGCGTGATATTGACGGATTCCGGCGGTTTTCAAGTGTTTTCGTTGGCGAAATTGCGTAAAATCACCGAAGATGGCGTGCGTTTTCAGTCGCATATCGACGGTACGCGGATTTTTATGGGACCGGAGGAGAGCATACAAATCCAATCCAATTTGGGCTCGACCATCGCAATGGCGTTTGACGAATGCATCGAAAATCCCGCGCCGATGGATTACGTCGAAGCGTCCTGCGCTCGCACGTATCGCTGGCTTTTGCGCTGCAGGGAGGAACTTGCCCGTTGTAACGCGCGGCATGATACGGTCAATCCAAAGCAAATGCTGTTCGGGATCAATCAGGGATCGACCTACGAGCACCTGCGCACGGAGCACATGCGGCAAATTGCCGCGCTGGATTTGGACGGTTATGCCATCGGTGGGTTGGCCGTGGGCGAAAGCGCGCGGGATATGTACCGCGTCATCGCCGCAGTCGAGCCTGAAATGCCGCAAAACAAACCGCGCTATTTGATGGGTGTCGGCACGCCGGGGAATATTTTGGAGGCGGTGGGTCTCGGTGTTGACCTGTTCGATTGCGTGATGCCAAGCCGCAACGCCCGCCACGGGCATTTGAACACTTGGCAAGGCGTGATCAATCTGAGCAACAAAAAATATGAACGCGACAATTTGCCCATTGACGAAAGCTGTGCGTGTCCCGTTTGCCAAAGGCATTCGCGGAGCTATCTGCACCACTTGTTCAAGGCAAAAGAAATGCTTGCCATGCGCCTTTGCGTGATGCATAACCTCTATTTTTACAACCATTTGATGGAAGAAATCCGTGCGCGTTTGGAACAAGGCACGTTTGAAGCATTCCGCAAACAATACGCAGACTTGTTGGATCAGCGGATTTGACCTGAAATGTGCGAAAAACAAACAAAATCCACTTGCTTATTGTGAAAAAAGTGCTATAATGAACAAAGGTGTTCCATTGAAATTGTGACGGGGGAATTCCAATGTTTTGTTTTTGGCAATTTACCGATACGCACCTTTCTCACCGCGACGACCCGGCGGTGCACGCCGAAATCGTCAGCGAACCGAATCAGCTGGATTTGGCGCACAGTGAGGCGCTGATCGATGCAGGTTTAGAGGCCTTTTTGCGCGATCCCAACTGCGAAGCACTGCTCATTTCGGGCGATTTGACAAATAATGGTCACCCCGACGAACATCGTCTGATGCTCGAAAAGCTGCGCCGCACCGCGCGCCCCGGCAAGCGAATCATTGTCATTACCGCAAGCCACGACGTCGGCAATACGCACAAATACAATACGCCGGCGCAACTGCGCGAATGGTACGCGGAGTTCGGTCCAAACCAAGCGATTGCGTCGTTTGACGATGGTCTCGCTTTTGTTGTGCAACTCTGCGGCGGATTGCGCCTGCTTTGTGTCAACGATCACGACGGCGCGGATTGGCTGGCGTGGGGTACGGAGCAAATTCAACAGGCGCACGCGGCGGGGGACGCAATCATCGGCATGACGCATTGCCCGACTTTGCCGCCGTCCTCCATCTATGGGCTCATGACGCCGAGCAGGATTTTCGGCGGAAAATCGGCGGAAAACACGCGTATACTTGCCAACGCGGGGCTATGCCTGATGCTCACGGGGCATTCGCATATCCACAATATTTTGCGCATCCAAACGCCCGAAGGCAATCCGTATTGGGACGTGAACACGGGCGCATATACGGCGGGACCCGGCAAATTCCGCGCCCTGACGTTCGATCGCAATCATATTTCGGTCGTTTCAAAGGATGTTCCCAACGGCGAGGGGCTGCGCGCTCATTTTGAACAGCTTCTGCAAAATATTTTTGATGGAATGGTCGGCGATTTCGATCTGTTCGCACACAGCGTCAACGGCATCGGCATGACGCCCGAAGATGCCTACAAAAACAAAAAGCTGTTTCGCGCGTTGGGCTGGTTCACGCACCACACGACGCTCGGCGGGCTGGGCAGGCTTCTCTGTTGCCGCATTCCCAAAGAAGTGCGCCGCACGCGTCTGCGTGACATGGTGTGCAAGATTGTGCTCAATATGTATTACGGCGAAGAACACTACGGACCGCAAACGCCCATGGGGCAAGCGTTTGCGGCGATTGGCAAACGTCTGCCGAAATCGCTGGCGGCAAAGTGCAAAGCCGACGATATGGCAGGCTTTATGCTTTCGATGATCTATGATCCCACGCCAGACGACGCGGCGGAAATTGACTTGTGATTTTTTGTCCGTAAAAAAAGTTCAGAAACCCCTTGCAATCACCGCGAAGATGTGGTATACTTGGCATGTCCAAACACTAACATGCCAAAAAGGAGGAAACTCAGAACATGACAAAACGTATTCTAGGCGCATTGCTCGCGGTCGTTATGGTTCTTTCCGCATTCGGTGCAGTCGCCGCATCCGCCGCAACCGCTCCCGCAGGTACGCTGGAGTATGCCCTTCCCGAAGACGGTTTTTCGCTCAGTGTGTCCAGCAAAGCTTGGGAATGGAAACAAGTCCACTATCTGCCGGGTGGCGATTATGCCACAGATTTTTTCAATGAGATCACAGCAGGAACCGTCACTTGGGCGTGGACGGCTATCTGGACCACAGATCAAGGCGTAGTCCACAACCAAAAAATCGAAAGACCCAATGGATTCACTGACAGTAAAGAGCCGTCAGCAAACCGTCTCACGCTCAGTGTCCAGCCCGGCGACGCGAAGCACTTCGGTCAATTCGCAGTTAGCCTGTCGATCACCATGGGCGGCAAGACGGTCACCAGCCGTCCGGTCAACATTTACCTGATTGATGGCGAATCCTTTGACAAAGTGGTTGCCGATGCCAACGATCACATTGCCAACCCCGACAATCGTTACACCGAGAAGTACATTGAGAACCTCAAGAGTGCGCTCAAATCGGCGAACAATTATAAGACCGATGCCGACGCAACCGTTGAGGGCATTGAGTTGGCAAAAACCGATCTCCAAGCCGCCATTAACGGTGATGGCGTTGAAAAAATGTATCAGCTTGTTGGCTGGGGCTTTATCGACAATATGTTTTCGGATGAATCACTTGCCACCATTTGGACAGTGATCGATGTTGTTGCAGTGCCTTACGCGTGGCTCAACGATTTGCTCGGCGATGTTGACTGGCTCACCGTGTTTTCCGGGCTTATTTCCGGTCTCACCGCGATCATCGGCTTGGCCATCTGATTCTAACTTTGACGCACGGAGCCGCTTGTCTTTTCGACAGGTGGCTTTTTTGCTTGACGCGCACGCCAAAACATAGTATAATAGCAGGGTAAAAACATCTAGAAAGCAGGATATACAATGAACAAAGCGCTTCGCAAGCCCGTGATTGCGGGCAACTGGAAAATGAACTTGACTCCCGACGAAACCGCCGCGCTCATCGAGCAGATGAAGCCGTTAGTCGCCGATGCCGCGTGTGATGTCGTGCTCTGCGTACCATTTGTCGATATTGCCGCCGCGCAAGCCGCCGCCGCAGGTTCGAACATTCAAATCGGTGCGCAAAACTGCCATTGGGCAAACAGCGGCGCGTTCACAGGTGAAATTTCCGCACCCATGCTCAAAGCGATCGGCGTTGGGTATGTTATCGTTGGGCACAGCGAACGCCGCACCTATTTTAACGACAGCAGCGAAACCGTCGCCGCCCGCACGCGTGCCGCGCTTGACGCGGGATTGACAGTGATTCTCTGCGTTGGCGAAACGCGGTCTGAGCGTGAGCAGGGTATCACCCAGGAAATTGTACGCACGCAAACCAAGATTGCCCTTCAAGGCGTGAGCGCGGAAGAGTTGAAGCGCGTCATCGTCGCCTATGAGCCCGTGTGGGCAATCGGTACAGGATTGACGGCGACGGCGGAACAGGCGAACGAAGTCAACGCGTGGATTCGCGCTCTATTGGCGGAGCTTTATTCAATCGATGCCGCTAATGGCGTCGTGATTCAATACGGCGGTTCAATGAACGCCGCCAACGCTGGCGAACTCCTTGCGCAGCCGGATATCGACGGCGGTCTCATTGGCGGCGCGTCGCTCAAAGCGCAGGATTTCAGCGCGATTATTAAGGCTACTTACTTTTTCTAAAGAAAAAGTAAGCAAAAAGACTTTTTCCCGCTTCGCGCGGTTGTTTTTAGACTGATTTATATTTGCGTGGGCTGAATATCAGCGCGAAGCTCCATGATACGCGGCAACCCGTACCTTTTGGTGCGGGTTGTCAAGGGTGGATGTCATAGTTAATTGTAAATTTTTTGTGAACAGCACTTATGCTATCTTCTTTCCGCAGAATAAAGCCAGCAACTACTGCGCGCATCGTCCTTTGCGTCGCCGAATCACAATTATCACAGTAAAAAATAATTCTTGACAAACCCTTGACAAACCAGCGCACGTGTGCTATAATGTCCCAGAAACAGAGTTTTGCGACTCTTTTGAATCACAAAATTAGCAGTACAGAAATTGTGAGGTGGTAAATTGAGACTATATGATTGTACTAGCATACGAACAGGACTGGTGCTGTCCCGAAAAGAGGCTCCCTCTGGGACGCGAGCTTATGCGTATATGGCACTTACGTTGAAAGCCTTAAACGAAGACGGAACGATTGACCACAATTCAACAGAGCCATATAATGCGTCCGAGCCTTTGAAACGGGATTACTTCACCCGCAAAAATGATATTCTGTTGCGTTTGAGTGCGCCTTATACAGTGGCAATCATTATGGATGGTGATGAAAATTTGCTCGTTTCAGCTCACTTTTCTATAATTAGAGCGGAACCGAATCGGATTAACTCGAATTATCTTCACTGGTGGTTAACCCAAAACCGCAAACGATTCTACAAAGAGGCAAGCGGTGGGTCAATGATGGGAACAATTAGCTCCGGATATATTGGTCAAATGGAAATTTCTCTGCCTTCGATTGCAGAACAGTCGATTATAGGGAGCATTATTCAACTTTCATATCGCGAGCAAAGGCTACTGGCATTACTGACTGTGAAGAAGAAACTGCTTATAGACGGTGTCTTACGCAACTGTGTTACACCGAAAGAATAGGAGATGTTGAGATATGACAACGCGAAAAAACATTGAAAATACGCTCTGGAAAGCCTGCGACAGCTTTCGCGGCAAGATTGACAGCAGTCGCTACAAGGATTACATCCTGGCAATGCTTTTTGTTAAATACCTAAGCGACCTTAACAAAGAGCGACGCGCCGAATATGCTCGGCAATACAATGGCAACCAAGCCCGTATTGACCGCGCAATGAGCCGCGAACCGTTTGTGCTTGATGATACTTCAACCTTCGACTACCTCTATGAACACCGTACAGACACTAAAATTGGACAGATGATAAATATTGCGCTTTCAGCAATAGAGGAGCGCAACGGGTCAAAACTCCGCAACGTGTTCAGGGCGATTGATTTCAATTCGACGGTAGACCTCGGTGAACCTCGCGAAAAGAATGCTGTACTCAAAAATCTGTTGGAGGACTTCAACGGACTTGACCTTTCACCATCGCAACTCGACAGCAGCGACATCATTGGTGATGCTTATGAGTATATGATTGCCAACTTTGCCTCCGACGCGGGCAAGAAAGGCGGAGAATTTTTTACCCCAAGCCGCGTGTCGGAGCTTGTAGCAAAACTCATTCAGCCTCGTGAAAACGACCGCATCTACGATGCGACCTGCGGGAGCGGCGGACTGTTGCTCAAAGCGTATCGCGAAGCGGGGAGTAACAAAGTGGCTATCTATGGGCAGGAGCGTAATGCTCAAACGTGGGCGTTGTGCAAAATGAATATGTTCCTGCACAATATCTCTGACGCGACTATTTGGCAAGGCGATACTCTGGCTAATCCTCAGAACATTCAAGATGACAAGCTGATGAAATTTCAGGTAGTGGTTGCCAATCCCCCGTTTTCGCTTGACAAGTGGGACAGCGGTTTCCTGCCTGACGAAAAGGGCAAGATGTCCGCGAGCCTTGACCCTTGGAAACGGTTTGAGTGGGGCATACCGCCGGTCTCCAAAGGCGACTACGCTTTTGTGTGCCATATGCTTCATTGTCTTGACGACAGCACCGGAAGAATGGGCATCGTACTCCCGCACGGCGTATTGTTCAGAGGAGCGCAGGAGGGAAAAATCCGCCGTACCATTATCGAAAACTTCAATCTGCTCGACGCGGTAATCGGTCTTCCTGCAAATCTGTTCTTTGGTGCGGGTATTCCGGCGTGTATACTCGTGTTCAAGAAGAACCGCTCGACTCGTGATATTTTCTTCATAGACGCTTCCGGTGACGGCAACTATGAAAAAGGCAAGAACCAAAATATCTTGCGGGAATCAGACATTGAGAAAATCATTACAACCTATCGCACTCGTGCTGTCATTGATAAGTACAGCTATAATGCGACGTTTGATGAGATACGGGAGAACGATTTCAATCTTAACATCCCGCGATATGTTGACACATTCGAAGAAGAACCGGACGTAGACATCGCCGCCGTCAAAGCCGAAATCGCAAGTATTGAAGCTGAACTTGCCGGGGTGCAGGCGCAAATGGCGCGGTATTTGAAAGAATTGGGAATTTGAACGGAGGGAATAAAGACGAGTGGGCACGGATTGCTACTGCATTGATATTGCAGAGCATAATAACACGATGATTGAAGCGAGGAAACAATGGCTAAGAAAACGAAGATACCCAAAGGGTGGAAAACTGTAAGATTGGGTGAAATTGCAACACCGATTAAAGAAAAGACTGGTGGTCGAAAATTTGAAACACTCAGCATTTCTGCCGGAGTTGGTTTTGTCAACCAATCCGCTAAATTCGGGCGTGAACTTTCAGGCAAGCAATATGTAAATTATGTTATTTTGCACTGCGGTGATTTCTCTTTTAATAAAGGGAATTCCCGCCGCTATCCCTATGGGTGTACTTATATGCTTCGAAATCGAGAAATCGCCGCTGTGCCGAATGTGTTTTACAGCTTTCGTATCGCCGATTTCTGCGGCGAATTCTATGAGCAACTCTTTCTGTTTGGCTGGTTTAATAGGCAGTTAAAGCGTTTGATAAACACTGGCGTTCGTGATGACGGGCTTTTCAATCTATACAAATCTGATTTTTACGGATGCACAGTCCCCCTCCCTCCCCTGCTGGAGCAAACCCGTATTGCCGAAATCCTCACGACCGCCGACAAGCTAATCGCGGTCAAGGAGCGGCTTATCGCCGCCAAGCGCAAGCAAAAGCGGTGGCTGATGCAAAATCTGCTGACAGGTCGGATTCGATTGCCGGGGTTTGACGGGAAGTGGGAGAGTGTGCGGTTGGGGGAGGTGTGTATTTTCCGCGACAGTGAACGAGTGCCTATTGAATCACAAGAACGCCAAAGTAGACAAGGTGCGTATCCGTATTATGGGGCAAGTGGAATAATCGATTATGTAGACGATTACCTTTTCGATGAAGAACTCATATTGTTAGGCGAGGATGGCGCGAATATTCTGAACAGGAGTACCCCGCTTGCGTTTATTGCAAAGGGCAAATATTGGGTGAACAATCATGCCCATGTAATCCAAACGTTGCCAAGCTGCGATATGCATTTTCTTTGTGGACGGTTGGAAGTCATTGACTATACAATCTACAATACTGGGACAGCGCAACCCAAACTCAATCAAGATGTATGCAAGAGAGTTAAACTCACTATCCCGTCCCTCCCCGAACAACGCGCAATCGCCGAGCGACTCACCGCCGCAGACCGCGAGATTGAATTGTTATCGCGAGAACTGGAACAACAGCGGCAAGTCAAAAAATACCTTATGCAACAACTGCTTACGGGCAGAATACGAACAAAGGGAGCGAATGTATGAGCAACAATGAAATGGATATGCTCGTTGCGGAAATCCGCGCGATAATGGAGGCGGCGCGGACAAACCTTTCCCGCGAGGTCAACACGACTATGCTGAATACCTATTGGCAGGTCGGACGCACAATCGTAGAGCGTGAACAGAACGGAAATCTGAAAGCACAGTACGGTAAAAAGCTCCTGATTGAATTGTCAAAACGCCTAACGACGGAACTCGGACGCGGCTATTCGCGCTCAAATCTTTACAATATGCGCGAACTATATTTGCAGTATCCAAAAATCCAGACGGCATCTGGAAAATTGTCGTGGTCGCATTATCTTGAGCTTTTGTCGGTTCAAGAGCAAGACGCCAGAGCGTTTTACGAGCAAGAATGCGCTAACGCGAGATGGTCGGTCGAGGAAAGGACGTTCTTATTGGCGAGCTAAAAGCCTTGTTGGAACAAGAAAAGAGCAAGAGCGAGGGTGAAAATGATGATGGTGAACAATCCTAATGTATACCTCGAAAAAGAGTTTCAGGCACAGGCGCTTGACGTGCTAATGAAGTTGGGCTATACGGCACTGACGCCCGAAGAGTGCTTTTCCCAACGCGGCGGACGATATAACGTCTTGCTCAAAGATATTCTTCGCAAAAAGCTCCACGAACTGAATATCTTCGAGTACGGCGGCAGCGCCTACCGCTTCAAACCCGCCAATATTGAGCGAGCGATTGACGAACTGGACGCGAATCTCGCGGACGGACTGATAAAAGCAAGCGAGAAAATCTATGACGCGCTTCTGCTTGGTCGCGACTTGCCGGAAACACTAGCAGATGGACGTTCGCTTTCGTTCAATCTGCGCTATATCGACTGGGAGCATATCGAGAATAATGCTTTCCACGTTACGAGGGAATACGCAGTCGGCAATGCGGCGGGCGATGGCGGGGCTATCCCCGATTTGGTGCTGTTTGTGAACGGCATACCCTTTGGAGTGATTGAGTGTAAAGCACCGACACTGCCGGAGAATCTTGGTGTTGAGCAACATATCCGCAATCAAGGCGCGGCGTATATCCCACAGCTTTTCAAATTCGCGCAGGTATTGCTTGCGAGCAACAAAAACGCTTGCCGCTATGCCACTGCCGGAACAAGCAAGAAGTATTGGAACATTTGGAAAGAGCAAAACGCCGATTGGCTGAATGAGCAGCTCGGTCTGTGTGTGGTTGACAGAACACCCACTGAACAGGACAAAACATTGATATCGCTGTTCTCGCCGGAGCGACTGTTGTTGCTCACGCGCTATTTTGTCCTCTATGACGCGAATGTCAAGAAGATTGCGAGGTATCAGCAGTTTTTCGCGGTTGAGAAAATCATCAAAACCATAAATACGAACGACCCCGTGACGGGCAACCGTCAGAGCGGGGTTATTTGGCATACACAGGGCAGCGGGAAGTCGCTTACGATGGTTATGCTTGCCAAGCACCTGTTGGATCAAGTGCGCGGCTGCAAGGTTGTCATCGTTACTGACCGCACAGAGCTAGACAGACAAATAGAGCAGACATTCAGCCATACCCGGTTGAAACCCGCCCGTGCCACAAGTGGGAAGAATCTGATTGCCCTCATCAATGATGGTAAATCCGATATCGTTACGGCGATTATAAATAAATTCAATACAGTAGAGAACAGCAAAATCAAAAACGATAGCCGCAATATATTCGTGCTTGTGGACGAAAGCCACCGCACAAATTACGGTTCGTTGGCGGCGAAGATGCGGCTTGTGTTCCCGAACGGATGCTATATCGGGTTCACCGGAACGCCGCTGATGAAGAACGAAAAAACCGCCGCAAAGTTTGGCAATAAGT
>JAITDE010000051.1 GCA_031282735.1 Oscillospiraceae bacterium
GAACGCAAAAACGGAAGCGAAATAATTGATTTGTTGATACAAATCGGATAAGGGGAGAAATACAGATTGGATTACGGCAAAAACAATTGGCACGGATAAAAGGATACCTATTAAGCTGAACAGTGCTGCCTGTGCTACTATGAGCCGCTTGATCTCCGCTAATGACAAAGCGTTTATGCGCAGTAACGAGTAAAACTCGCGATAGGTCGCAATTTTCATGCGCTCTTCAATGATTAATATAAACGTAGCAAAAAGTGCCACCAAAGAAACCAGAAATACATATAACGTGTTGAGCAGAACTTTAAATTCACGGAATTCCTGCATCTCGGCGGCATTGTTTCTGAAATCAAAAGAACGCAACTGATTGGCATAATCATAAATAATGGAGTCAAATTCCCGGTAAGATACGTTTGGCTTTAGTGTAATCCTGATTCTATCGTGTGTCGGCAAAACCCCCATGGATCGGAAGCTCTCATTCAGGACTAAAAGACTGTAAGCACTCGGCGGCAAAGTTGCATTATTGAACCAAGCTACGCGCTGATAAACAATCGCGCCAATTTTGATTTGGAACGTCTCTTGGGTGACGGAAGTGCGCATAACTTCGCTCGTCACATAGCCATGTATTGTTTCGTCCTTGGGAACAAACTGCGTGAAAACCAGCGTATCGCCGACCGAATAGGCAGTGTCTTTGAATTGATTTCCTTTGTTTTTGTATTGACTTTCGGAAATGAAATCCTGTTGTGTATAGCCTCCGCCCAAATCGGTGAATTCATAAATGGGAACCATCAAAATAGCTTCCTCTCCGCTCTTGATGTGCGCCCAATTCACCCCATCACCATTCGCCTTTGAAGCTATTTGTCTTAGTTCTTTTTCAGAGTATCCAAGCATATGCAATCCGCGCGTGGTTCCTTTCACCCCGAAAATATCGCATACAACTGATCCTATGAGAGAGTCGTTGCTGAAACCGTTCAGATAGGGGTTTTGTGCGGGGTCCGGCGCATCCATCAAAAAGAGGAAATTCGCTTCCAGATATTGATCAATTCTTTCAATTTGCGAAGTTTTCTTTAGGTCTGCCAACGTGTCGGCGGGAAGTGTTTTACGATAATCAGGGAGGAAATAAACACTGTTTTCATCAGGAATTGTTAGCACTTTGTTCAGATTACCATTTTCATCCGTATATTCCGAATCGACGACGGTTTGGTTGGTCACAAACTCATAATCAAATGTCTGCGGCATTTGCCCTTCCACTTCCGCTTTTCGTGCAGAGAAAAGATTCATATACACTGAAAAAAAGTGAAACAGCGAAAGACTGCAAGCAATCAGCAAAATAACGACAAGCGAAGCTTGAAGGTGCGCCTTTGTTTTTATCCAGGACAATTGGAGGAGCGTTACTTTTCGTGTTTTACGAACTTTTGTGTGTCTCTTGCCCCTGGAAGATGTACTGCGGAACGCTTCGATCGGGGAAATCTCCGAGAGCCGCTTTCGCATAAACAGAAGTGACGTTGCAATAGAAAGCAAGCCAATGCTTGCGCTCACCAGCACGTAGTCACTGCGGAAAACAAACTGCATATTGTTTTCGAACGCCAGATTGAATATTTGAACTACGCCAAAAGAAATCAGAAAAGCGAAAAACAGCCCTATCGGAAACGCGACAAGCAACAACTCGACTATTTCCGTAAGCAACCACAAAAAACCCTTCCGCTTTGTCAATCCCAAGCAACGCATAACCGCAATTTTTTTCTGAAGTCTCTCCGTATACAGTAGAAATAGATAGAGCATCAGCAAGAAGGAACAGGCACTTGTCAGAACATATACGATGGTGGGAACGTTATATTTGCTGCTTCCGTCATTTTTAACTAGATTTGTGTTTTCCACAAGATTCACGTTCGCTTGATAGATTTCTCTTGGTATCCGCGCTTCATATTGTTGCAATAGAAGATGTTTTTCTCTCCCCGCATGGTTTTCGGATACTTCCGCTTTGCTGACAAGAGCATTGGGAAAATAGATCTGTTCCTCTTGAGGCGACCTGGACCAATTCACTGAGTTATCCCTAAAAACACCAACCAGACGGTAAGATTTACCGCCCACCTGTATTTCCTCTTCCATCTGCTGATCAATGTGCAACCGGTGAAGAACAGCCTGGCTCAGACAGATTTCACCGATATTTGTTGGAAAACGACCATCAACCACCTCAACGTCACCGAGAAAACGTGCGGTTTCATCAAAATATCCAAACGCAACCTGATCATTGAATGTGTCTCCGATTTCCCGCACGATCGTGACCGTACCTACATCCCCACGAAATGGGAATGGCAAATCTCCCGAGGCGTTTCCCTCAAAAGTTAAATGTTCCGCATGGTTTTGCGCATGATAAAGGATCGCGTCAAAACGCCCATACACGCTGTACGCCTTTTCCTTTGCAACCGCTACGAAAGAACTGGAAACAGAAAACAACACCATGGGTAGCAGAAAAGCAAACAGCATCCCAAACAGCAACAAAAGGGATTGTTTGCTTCTCACTAAATCTTTGACCGTCAGGGCAATCCATTTTTTCATTTTGATTGACCCCCTTGCTTTGTATCGCAAACAATCCTTCCATCGTCCAAAGTAAGAATGCGATCCGTCCGACGCGCTAAGTCCATGTTATGCGTCACGATAACATAGGTTTGTTTGAGGGCAGTGTTCGTTTGGCGGATGAAATCAAAAAAGAGCTCCCCGGTTGTTCTGTCTAAATTTCCTGTTGGTTCGTCCGCCAAAATAATATCCGGCTTTGTGATTAACGCCCGCGCAATCGCTACCTTTTGCTGTTGCCCTCCGGAAAGCTGGCGCGGGAAAAAACGAAGTCTATCTTCCATTTGGAGAAGCTCCAAGATCATTTTTTCGTAGGTGAGATCATATGTGCGGTTCACCAAATCCAAAGGAAGCCGAATGTTTTCGAGAACAGATAACTCCTCAATTAGGTGAAATCTTTGAAAAACAAAGCCAATATGCTGATTACGGAATGCGGTCAATTTTTTGTCACTGAGTTGATACACCGACGTTCCGTCAATTATAATCTCTCCTTGATCCGGCTTATCCAAACCGCCCATCATGTGCAGCAATGTTGACTTGCCGGAACCGCTTCGCCCGACAACGGATGTGATTTCGCCGGCGACTATCTCCATTGTGACATTATCGATCGCAATAACAGGCGTGTCCCCTTGAATATATGTTTTCGTGACCCCTTTTATCTCCAAACGCTTCTCCATATTCTGACCTCCCTTTCTATCGGCATTGTAGCATATTATGGAATATTTGTCAACAATTTTGTGAATAAATTTGTTAAAAAGTCATATTTGCGTAGAATGCTGATATTGATCCCTGAGGATCGCGGCTTCGTTCATCGAGTAGTCTTCCAGCAGACCAAACAAAAAACATACGCTTAAATCATGCGCCGATATTCATTTTTCACTTGAATATCGGCGCGATTTGTGGTATGATGTTATTTAGAGTTGAAGTCGATCGTTTCAATCAAAAAGGGGGCTGTGCGCATCAGTTTCACATCCGAAACCAAAGAAGAACTTTCTCTGCTTGCGGCGGAGCAATCTCCGTGTTGCCAAGATGCCCAGCTCTACGGCATGCTTCTTTTCGGCAAGCGATTCAGTATCCGCGAGGTCGCCTATTTGAGCGATCAACTGCCCTTGGCGGATTTTGTAAAAAAACTCTTGGAGCGCATCGCGCCCATTGCGGTTACGCAACAAAAAAACGGTCGAAAATGGGAAATCAACGTTCCGTCCGCCGCCGATCGCAGGCAGGTGCTCGACTATTTCGGTCACACAAGCAGCGACATTTCGTTGCGCATTCAGCCCAACGCATTGCAGGACGACTGCTGCAAAGCCGCTTTTTTGCGAGGCGTTTTTTTTAGCTGCGCAACCATGACAGCGCCCCAATTGCAATATCACCTTGCGTTTTGCGGTGGATTCCGCAATTTGACCGAAGATCTTGCGCAAATGCTGGAACAATTGGGATTTTCACCAAAACGGACTCAGCGAAAGGGTTCGTGGATTCTCTATTTGAAAGACAGCGGCGAAATTGAGGATTTTTTGACTTATTTGGGTGCGCAAACCGCACCGCTTGCATTGATGCAGGTCAAAATCGAAAAGAGTGTGCGCAACCATGTGAACCGCAAAGTCAATTTTGAAAACGCAAACCTATCGCGCACTGTGAACGCCGCTTTTTTGCAATGCCAAGCCATTCAAGCATTGCGCGCGCACGGTCGCCTCGATAGCCTTTCGCCGCCGCTGCGCCAAGCCGCGCGCCTGCGCGAAGAAAATCCCGAAGCGTCGCTTGACGAGCTTTGCGCGATGAGCGGCGATTGTGCGCGATCCACCATGCACCACCGATTCAAACGCTTGATGGAACTAGCAAACATCCAAAAGGAGAATACCCATGCTTGATGGTCAGATCGTTTTTGACGCCATTCAAACCGCCGCGCGTCAAACCAGCGGCATCCTCGCCCTTTGGGACATGAGCAACCTCCCGAACGAGGAAGTGGTGTTTTGCGTCGACACGCAAACGCAATCGCACGCCGATGCTATTTTGGATATAGAACTTGCGCTGGATGCCCTCTCCCCCATCGACCATATCGACAAATTTCCGATGAATCCACAAAATACGCGTTTTTTCTATTATCTCACCAACGCCGCGCCCTCGCTTGTGATTGAAGTGCTTTTTCGAGCCTACGCGCAGGAAACGTATCGCACCAGCAAACAAAAGCCCCACCAGCGGGCAATTTTACGCTTTGAAGCAATCGGCAATGTGGTTTCGTTTGAGCAAAACGCGCACATATCAATTGATATGCGCGGTGAAGCCGCCAAACGCATACGCCAAGCCACCGCCCTGCGCGGCACATGTGCGCGTGTGATCAATCACGCAAAACGCGGGCAATTTTGCGATGCCCTGCACGCCTACACAACCTATGCGATCGCCCCTTTGGTCGTCTTGCTGCGCGAATGCTATTGCCCAAGCTGCGTCAGCGATTCCATTGAGCAACTCGCGCCTTTGCTCCCCGCGTTTGAACGCGCCCGCTTCGAAAAGCTACTGAAAATCGCTTCGATTGCCGACATTGAAAACAACTGCCGTTTGGCGACCATGTGGTTTGACGCTTTACATCAAAATTACAAAGATCGTGTGGTGCGCTGAATGCCCTTTGCTCATCTGCATTTGCACACAGAATACAGTCTGCTCGACGGCGCGTGCCGCATCGGCGGACTTTTTGACCGCGCAAAAGAACTCGGACAAACCGCCGTCGCCATCACGGATCACGGCAACATGTTCGGCACGATTGATTTTTACCGCGCGGCAAAAGCAAACGGCATCAAACCGATCATTGGCTGTGAAGTCTACGTCGCCGCGCGCGGATTGCGCGACAAAGATAAAAATTTGGACGCGAAACGCTATCACCTCATCTTGCTTGCCAAAAATCAAATCGGATACCAGAATTTGATTCAGATTGTTTCAACCGCGTGGGTGGATGGATTTTACACCAAACCGCGCGTGGATCACGATCTGCTTGCCGCCCACAGTGAGGGGCTGATTTGCCTATCCGCCTGCCTAGCGGGAGAAATCCCGCAAGCGCTGCTCGCCGACGATTTTGACCGCGCCAAACAAATCGCCCTTTGGCATCGCGATGTGTTCGGCAAAGAAAACTACTACCTCGAAATCCAAAACCATGGGATCGACGACCAACTGGCGATCATCCCGCGTCTGCTCAAACTTTCGCGCGAAACCGGTATCCCGCTTGTCGCGACCAATGATGTGCACTATATTCGCAAAGAGGACGCGCGGACGCAACAGGTGCTCATTTGTGTGCAAACGAACCATGTGCTCGGCGAAAACACGGGGTTGGAATTTGAATCCGACAATTTTTACCTCAAAAGCGAAGATGAAATGCGCACACTGTTCCCCGTGTGCCCCGATGCCGTTGACCGCACGATGGAGATTGCCGAACGGTGCAATGTGGAATTTGAGTTCGGCGTCACCAAACTGCCGCATTTTGAACTCCCCGCCGGGCAGGATCACTTTGTGTGGTTGCGCACGCAGTGCGAAGAGGGTCTGATCCGCCGCTATGGCACGGATGTTTCCAACGAAATCCGCGAACGTCTCAGCTACGAATTGGATGTCATTCGCCGCATGGGCTATGTGGACTACTTTTTGATTGTCCACGATTTTATCGCTTATGCAAAATCAAAAGGTATCCCTGTCGGTCCAGGGCGCGGCTCGGGCGCGGGCAGTCTCGCGGCGTATTGCATCGGCATAACAGGTGTCGATCCCATTCAATACCAGCTGTTGTTTGAACGTTTTTTGAATCCCGAACGTGTGAGCATGCCCGATTTTGATATTGATTTTTGCTACGAACGCCGCGCCGAAGTCATTCGGTATGTCATTGAAAAATACGGCGCGGATCATGTGGCACAGATTGTCACGTTCGGCACGATGGCCGCGCGGGGTGCGTTGCGCGATGTCGGGCGCGCACTGGGAATGTCCTACGGCGCGGTCGATACGATTGCAAAGCTTGTGCCGAACGAACTGAAAATGACCATCGCAACCGCGTTGGAGGTTTCACCGAGTCTGCGCGCCGCCTACGACGGCGACCCGCAAATCAAAGATTTAATCGACACCGCTCGCAAAGTGGAGGGCATGCCACGCAATGCCTCCACCCACGCGGCGGGTGTTGTGATTACCCGCGATCCCGTTGCAAGCTACGTGCCGCTTGCCTGCAACGACGACACCATTGTAACACAATTCCCAATGACGCAGCTGGAAGAACTGGGTTTGCTGAAAATGGATTTTTTGGGATTGCGCACACTGACGGTCATTCACGATGCGAGCGAGACCATTCGCCGCGCGAATCCTGCTTTTTCGATTGAACACATCCATACCGAAGACGCCGCCGTTTTTGAGATGCTTACGCGCGGCGACACCGTGGGCGTGTTCCAATTTGAATCCGCCGGCATGCGCCAGCTCCTGATGAATCTTGTGCCTGACCGCGTGGAAGATTTGATTTCGGCTGTTTCCCTGTTCCGCCCCGGTCCCATGGATTCCATCCCAACGGCTTTGCAAAACCGCAGGCATCCCGAACAGACTGACTACCTCACGCCCGCGCTTGAGCCGATTTTAAGCGTCACCTACGGCTGCATGATCTATCAAGAGCAGGTGATGCAGGTTTTCCGCACATTAGCGGGTTATTCGTTTGGGCGCGCGGATATTGTGCGCCGCGCCATGAGCAAAAAAAAACACGCCGTCATGGAACAGGAACGCGCGATTTTCATCCACGGTCTGCTCGGCGAAAACGGCGAAGTGCTGGTGGACGGCTGTGTGCGGCGCGGCGTTGCGGAAGACACCGCCGAAAAAATTTTCAACGATATGGCGGCGTTCGCGTCTTACGCGTTCAACAAATCGCACGCGGCGGCATATGCGGTTCTGGCGTATCAAACGGCGTGGCTCAAACGGCATCATCCCGTCGCGTTCGTGGCGGCGCTTTTGAACAGTGTAATTGACAACGCGGGAAAAATCGCCGAATACACCGCCGAATGCGCCCGCCTGTCCATTCCCCTTCTGCCGCCCTCCGTCAACAGCGGAAGCATGCAGTTCCGCGTTGAAAACAATGCCGTGCGCGTTGGATTGCTGGCAATCAAAAACATCGGACGCGCGTTTATTCAGGCAATTCTTGACGAACGCCGTCAAAACGGTCCGTTCCTGCGTTATTACAACTTCCTCAAACGTGTGCAGGGACGCGATTGCAACCGCCGTGCGCTGGAATCTCTCATCCAAAGCGGCGCACTCGATGGCTTAGGCGCGAATCGGCGCGAAATGATGCAGTCCCTCCCCTCTTTTATGAACGACATTGAGACGCTCAACCGCAATGCCATCGAAGGTCAAGTGGGATTTTTTGATTTACTCTCCACTGCGGACGTTCAAAAAGCAGAGCCAAGTATCATCCGCGCGGACGAATACCGTTTTGCCGATTTGCTCGCGATGGAAAAAGAGACGCTTGGATTTTATCTTTCCGGTCATCCGCTTGCAAAACTGCAAACTCTCGCAACGGCGTTGCACTGTGCGCGAACCGTGGATTTGCTTGATCCGTCGAACGAAACGGGGCATGGGCAATACCGCGACAACCAAGAACTGCAATTGCTGTGCGTCATTGTGTCCGTCAAACGCAAAATCGTCAAAAACAACCAGACCATGGCATTCTTGACGGTGGAAGATATGTTCGGTCAAATGGAAGTGTTGGTTTTTCCATCGACGCTCGACCGTTTTCTTGGTGAAATTGCGGAGGGGCGCACCGTTTTGATTCGCGGACGGCTGAGTTTGCAGGAAAACAAGGACGCAAAAATCATTTGCAATGAAATTGCGGACGCGACGGATTTGCAGCCGCCGCAAGCCCCGCCCCGGCGCGTCGTCCTGCGTTTTCCTTCCGAAAACAGTGCGGATTTTCTCCGCGCCGCCGCGCTTTTGGATATCTTCGACGGCAATTTGCCCGTGTTGTTTTATTTCAGCGACACCAAACAATACAAAAAAGCTTCCAGCGCGGATTGGAATCCAACGCTGGAAGGTGTCTTGCGCAAAATGCTCGGCGATGAAAATATCGTTTTGCAAAGCTGACGGTTACTGTGCCTTGATGTAATCCGAAATGCCGTCTACAGTCGCCTGCGCCAACAAGTCCTGATACTTATCCTTTTGCAACACGCGGCACTCCACAAGGTTTGACCCAAAGCCGTATTCAATCAACACGGCCGGGCATTCCTCCACGCGCGTGACGGCAAAGGGATAAAACTTTGTTCCCCTGTCCACTTTGGATTGATACGTTGCGGCGTCGCTGCCGTAGTTCTCCGTTGTGTAGATGTTGTTTTTGTAGGTTTTTACGATTTGTTTGTGAATGGCGTCGGCTAAGGGGAAAGACGCGGCGCGGTAATAGAACGCCGAACTGCCCATCACAGAGGAACTGCTATAGGAATCGCAATGCACACTGATGAATAAATCGGGATTTTTCTCGCGCAGATACGCCGTGCGCTGACCAAGCGTCATATTGATATCCGACGTGCGGGTCATATAAACGGTCGCGCCAAGCGCTTTCAGGCGCGTTTTGATTTTGTCCGCAATTACCAGGTTCAGTTCGTCTTCCGACTGGAACTCCTCGTGCGAAGCGATCAAATCGGATCCGACCTCCGAACCGCCGTGCCCGGGATCAAGCATGATTTTCAAGCCGCTGAGGCTTGCGCTCGGTTTTGCCTTGAATTGAATGACCAGTTCGTTGCCGTCATACACCGCCTTATAGCCGTAATATTTGCCTCTATTGCGCAACGCCAATTTGAGCGTCACCGTTTCGTTGGCGGCATTCTTGCTCCACTCCGCGCCGTTGATCACGGATGTACCGTTCACATCAACACTGCCGGCATATGCGCCCGTGCTATAAAAGACAATCTCCACACCCGTTGCGTTGAGCGACGGCACGCCGTAACTGTAACCGTTGCTGGATTGATAACTCTGCCCGATCAAATCCACATTGAACGGGATTTTCCAATCGACCGCAAAGCGCAGTTCAAGCGATCCGCTGCTGGTGGAACTGGACGCGCGCACGGTGTTGCTCGGCAAATTGTAACCGCTCGCGATCACTTTTACATCCGACGCATCCAACCGCTTGCCCGATTTTGTGTGATAATACGTGATTCCATCGTAAGTGGAAGATCCCGTGACGACATCATATGTACCCTTGAGCAACGGCGAAATACTCGGGATGGACTTGCCGTCCAAAATCTGATTGGATCGCGCATTGGCATAATCGGCAGTCACTTCCACAAACTTCGATTTGCCGCCCACACCGTTGTCGCTGTTAGGCGTCAGCAATGTTTTCGACGTCGGTTTCGCGGTTGTTTTCGCCGTCGTCGTCGTTTTGGTCGTTGTTTTGGGTGTTGTGCTGGTCGTCGTCTCCTTTTTTGTCGTGCCGTTTGTCGCCGTGCCACCCGGAATCGTCGTTTTTACGGCAGTGGTCGTGCTTGTGACCGACGGCTCTTCAATCTTCGGAGTGGTTACGGTCGGTGTTTCGGGGGGTTGTGTCTGCGCCGCCGACTCTTCCGGCGTAATCGAAACTTTCGCGCCGTACGCGCGATCAGTCACGCCGTTATAGCTGGCCGTCACCTGCACATAGCCCAATTTTTGGCGGACATTCGTGGATTTTGGCAGATGGAACGTGCCTTCGTATGTAATAAAATTCGCGTCGGACTGATGGATGCCATCGCTGCTCCCCTCTTCGGCAGACCCGGGTTGCAAGGTGATTTTTTGCCCGTTGAGCGTTGCGGTTACGCTCGCGCCGCGCCGCGCGACCGCCGTCGTGACAAAATCGATGTCGCCGGGTGTTTCCACAGCGGTGTTTGGGCGCACCTTACCAAGCACTTTCACCGTGTGATTGACGGTGATTGTGCACGTTTCGCCCTGATGCAAAAAGCGAAAGACGTTTTTTCCAACTTCCAGCAAATAGGCAATCGAAAAATCACCGCTGTCGTTGCGTTCCACCACTTTGCCGTTCACGGTGAGGGGAAACAACGGCGAGCTTTTGCCCGTTAAAGTGATTTCAGGTTCTTCCGTGGTGATCGCGTATGTCTTGTTACTGCCTTCAAACGGCTTGCGGAACGTAAGCTTGCGGCCAATGGATTTCAAATCCAAATCGCCCATATAATATTGTTTGAGCAGTTTTGCCGCGTCGCCGCTTTTGGGTTGATAGGATGGATTCTGAAAAATCAAACCAAAATTCTCGTTCAAACTGAGGTTTGAAAAGAGCGACACGACTTCCTCCAGTGTGCCAGTCGGCGCGACGGACTGCACGTTCAGCAACACCGACACGGGAATTTTGCGTTCCGGCAACGTTTTTTTGAGATACTTCGCCCAAGCGTCGGCATCCGTCAATTCCGCGTTCGCCGCAGATACCACCAGTTCGGCCGTTTCAAACCCGGCCAAAACAGTTTCAACCTGTGCCGCGTAGGGCGCGGCATCCTTGTTGCTTAGGATATCGCCCGCGACGTTCACCAGTAACGGCATTTGAAGCCCTGCGCCATCCAAACAAGTGCGGACCGCGTCGGCGGCAAGTGTCAAGAGCGATGCCGCGTCCTGTGTTCCCGCATCCGTGAGCATCAGCGCGTCGAACGAACTTGTATCGATCAGCGTCAACAGCGCGTTCTTGAAAGCTGTTTCGTCCGCCGGATCAACGGCAATCACACGATAGAGATCCGCTTCTTTCAATGCGTCGAGCGTCACGCCGAGTTCGTCCAGTTGCGCGGGACTCATGTCCGTCAACGGCGCATGAATCACCAAACTGCGAAACCCCTGCTCCTTCAACTGCGCGGCATCGATCACGTCGTCCGTGTCAACATACGCGCTTTTGAGACGCAACTTGCGCTCCGCGGGCATCCAGCCGGCTTTTTTGATCTCCGGCGCGGGAATTGTCTGCGTTTCGGCAACCGATGCCGTTGTGTTCACCGTCATGTCGCCAACCGGCAACGCCTTGGTGTAATCCACCAGAACAAAAACGGTCGCCAAAAGCCCGACCAGCAACAGCACGCCGCTGCATACCAAAAGTAAATTTCGTTTCATCTTCATCTTTTCTCGCCTAGCTCCTCGCAGAATTTTGGGGAATACTGTCTTTTTAACGCTTTTGCATATTATAGCATAACGCGGCAAAGCAAGCAAGGATTTCATGCCATCTTTTTTTGAAATACCGAAAAAATCACCGTAAACTGACATTTGTTAACAATCTTTTGAATATTTCGCCCTCTTTTTTTGCAATATTTGACAATTCTTCCCCAAGAATTCCTTGATAAGAATACAGCGCGAATCCGCTGTAGCCATTCAGCGTACGAATCATCTCAAGCTGACGCGCTAAAATATCGCTATGCGTGAGCCACTCGTCAGCGGCGCTACCCGCATAATCATCGCGCCGCCCCGTTTTGTAGGCTGCCAGCCCGAAAACAAGCTTGACGTTTTCATTTTTAGGCAATCCCGCCCATTGATTGGCTATCGCCGCAAAATCCATGGTATCGTGGGCGAAACCGAAGTAAACTTGGGGTATGATCCAATCGGCAAATCCCTCCTCGCGCATCCAAAGGCCGACATCGGCAAACATCTGCGTGCGCGCTTTTTCGATATTGGACGATGGGCTGACGCTGAACACGGCGTCGGGATTTGTCCGCTTAACAACATCGCGCAGACCGGCCACAAAGGCGTTCATCAGTTCTCGCCGCCAATCGGCAAGCGGCAGTGCGCCACCGTTGTTTGCGTATGCTTGGTATTCTTTTTGATCGATTACCTCGTCGGCAGTGGGATAAAAATAGTCGTCGATGTGCAGACCGGCAATGTCATATTTTGTCAAAATCTCGCGAACGCCGTCATAAATGAGCGCGTGAACCGCGGGTAACGCGGGATTCCAATGATATCTGCCGTCCGCGATTTTAACCCAATCGTCGTCGGTTTTGATGTGTTCCAGCGCGGGATTGCTTTCGGCAAGTTTTTGAGCGTCGGCATGCTTCGCAATACGAAACGGATTGATCCAAGCGTGCAAATGCAAATGATGTTCCTTCGCCAATTCGGCAAGTATCGCAAGCGGGTCAAAGCCAGGATCTCCCCCCTGCGTACCCGTCAGAATTTCAGACCACGGAAAAAAATCCGACGGATAAATCGCGTCGCCGAAAGGGCGCACCTGCACAAAAACGGTGTTCAGCCCAAACGCCTCCATCCGCGCAAAGACGATTTCATACCGATCACGGAACGTTTTTGGGGAACAACCCTGCGGCAACGTCAGTTCGTAGTAGCTGAGCCAAACGGCACGTATTTCATCCAGAGACACGGCGGGTTGCGTCGTTTGCGGCGGCACGGTTTGTTTGCCGCAAGCAGATAAAAGCAGGATCGTCGCAAACAGCAGTGCGGCAAATCGTTTCGTTGCGCTCAACCTTTCATTACGCGAAGCCGCGCACACAAATGTCGGCGAGGCGTTGCATTTCATCCCAATCCTGATGGGATTCCGGCTCATGCACGGCGCAAGCGGTCATGCCCGCCGCCTTGATGCCGCGCATCGCCTTCGCAATATCGTCGAACGCCACGCATTGCGCGGGTTCTGTTTGCAGTTTTTGCGCGGCAAGCAAAAAAATATCTGGATATGCCTTGCCGCGCGGCACTTCATCGCCAGACGTCAAGGCATCGAACAAATCAATCACGCCGTTGCCGGCAAGCACCGATTGCATCACGTGCGTCGTCAGGCTCGTCGCCGTGCCCAACTTGACCCCGCGCGACTTGAGCCAAAGCAAATACTCTTTTGCGCCTGCTTTCATTTTTACTTCATCGCGATACAAATTAGAACTCGCTTCGTTCCACTCGTCCATAATTTGCCTTGGGGATTCCGTCAATCCAAAGCGTTCGACGGTGTAGGCAGCTGTTTCGGCGAATGTGAACGTTTGCACGGCGAGGGGATAATCTTCGGGCATGCGTATGCCGCGCACGGCAAAAAACAGTGCATCCACGCGATGCCAAACCCACATTGAATCAATCAGTGTGCCGTCGAGATCGAAAATCGCGGCGGTGTGCGGCGGAAAGAGATCATAAAGCAAAACAAAACGCCTCCAAAGCATATCCTGTTTTTGAGAAATTGAATTGACACACTATTCTACCACATACAAAGGCGCGGCGCAAGTGCAATCGCGCAAAGAAAAGAGAGCCCCGATTGGGGGCTCTCTTTTGCTGAAAAATCAGGAGAAAAGATGCAAGAACGAATCAAAGAGCGAGGTGAAATAGGCAATGATGGCTTCAAAGAACGGGATATAACCATTGTATGCCTTGCCTGAATCCAAGGTGAAAATGTCAGCGAACGTGTTGTTTAGCCACTGATTGAGCTTGAAGAAGATGCCGTCCTCGCCATTGGCACTCAGGAGTGAGCTGTAAATGTCCTTGATGGTGTCGTTGCGGCAGGTCCAGAAGTTATACCAGCACTTCACGGTCTTGCCCGTCCTGAACGCCAAGGTGTAAATCGCGCTAAGAACCACATCTTTGCCGAAACTGGTGGAGAATTGCAGTGAAAGTATCCAACCGAGGTTGTCGTTCACCTGTTTGAGCGTTGCGGAATCCAATCCCAACGTTCCGAGCAAATCAATCAGCGCGTTGCGTCCGGCTTTCGTTGCAAGCATGTCGATCAAAACACGCACAAGCGCGGTGATGATATCGGCGCGATCGTTCACGGTGCTGGTCAGGTAATACATCTGCCCGCCCGAACGCGAAGTTTCACCGATGAACTGCCCAATGATAAGCTTCTCCAGCCACTCGCGCTTCAAACCAATGGATGACAGCGCGTCGTCAATCATGCCGTCGACGTTCAAAACAATCGGCGAAGAGAGATCCGTCACCTCCAACATGAAGTTGATGGAATAGAGGATGCGTTCAACGCTCTGTTGCAACGGCGAACCCAATTCTCCGGTTCCCTGCGGACTGATGAAGTAGACAATACCCGGCAAGAGATTGAGCAAGGTATCAGCCGGTTTTTCCACAAAACGATCCAGCGTATCCAAAATGGGTGAAAGGATGGCTTCGATTTGTTGCGCACCCGACAGTGCCGCAAAATCTTCGTACGCGACAATCTTATTGCCTTCGCCAAACGGCAACAACAACATTTCAAGCAACGGAATCACGCCGTAACGATAACCGTCGTAACCAGTCGCCTTGAACAAACCGTCGGCAATCTCGATATCTTCGCCGGCAAGCATGAATGAAAGCACAGGCGCAAGCGGAGCCAAGTAATCAACCAATTCCTTGACGAAGCTCGCTTTGTTCGTCACAGGTCCACTGGGTTGCCAGTTCCGAATGTGATCAAGTATGGCTACCACGTCAATACGTTCGCCGTCGATTGTCACGGCACTGGCAAGCACGTCAGCCAGCGTTCTGCCCGGGATGATGGTTTGGTCAAGCGCAATTTCGGGGATCGCTTCGCGTAACAAACCGACAATCGCGTCAAAGTTGCCCTGGGTGTAGAGTGCGCCGTTGATCAAATCGCCCAAGAAGTTGTCTGTTCCACCGCCAAACGGCTTGCCGTAAAGCAACATGAACAATTGATCAAAGAACTCATCGGCATGCGCCGCGGCATACTCAGCCTGCTTTTCACTCCACCAATTGCTCGGATAAAGTCCCGCAGGTTCGGTCGTCACACGCGACGGGTAATAAATCGGACCCGGTTGTTCTCTATCGCCGCCATCCTCGCCTTGCGCAAGAAGCCCGATCAATCCAGTCAGATTGTTGTCTTCCAGCAACTGATACGCGCCCGCAACTTCCAGAATTTCGCTCAAAAGCTCGCCTTTGGCGACTTTGACATACGACGCGTCGTTCGCCAGCGCAACCTTATTATAAGGATCGGTGAATTCTTTCGCCTCGCCAACGACCAGCGATTCCAGCGTCAGATCTTCCAGCAAGCCGCCGAGCAGATCGTTCAGCATGCCGCCAAGTCCCAAGTTCGACAGATCGCCCAGCGCGTCGGCGTAACCGATCGTCTCCAAAACATTTGTGACAGGTGTCAACAAGCGGTCAATCGCTTGCTGGAGCAGGCTTTCGCCGTTCGCGTCGCT
>JAITDE010000070.1 GCA_031282735.1 Oscillospiraceae bacterium
GGTGATCGCGTAGGTGATAACGTCTTCATAAATCACTTTGACTGGTGCGGTCGCCGTACCATTGTTCGCAATGCCGCTGGACTGCACGGTAGCGTCCTTTTGGATGGTAATGGGTTTAAGGGTAGCCTCATGATAAGTCGTATTGGTTTCGATGGGATCAAGTTCCTCAATCGCGCCCAATCCATCACGGAGCTGCACAGTGGCGGTGTTTTTAAACAGCGCAACGGGCTTTGTGACTTTACATCGCACGGTGAGTGTCGTTGTGTCTATGTGGAGCGTTGTGATATTCCATGTTACCAAATCCCTGCCCGTTTCGGAGTCGGTTGTCCTTGTCCCCGCAGGATGTTGATTCGGGCCTGTTGTCACGGCGGCGGCACTCACGAACTCAATGCCTTCGGGTAGCAAATCCGTCACAATCGCGCCGAAACCGTCGATTTGCGATGCGTTCGGATTATTGATGATCACGCTGTATTCGATGATATCGCCGTATTTTGTCGCAACTGGCGCTTCCTCCGTGCCGTTGTTGAACGCACCCGACGGCGTAACGATCTGCGCTCGTTTTGTTGCTGTCGGCGCCAACACATAATAAAGCGTCGTTTCGTTGTTGTTAGGATTCGCGGCATATTTCAACGGATCAAGCGGTCCAAAGCCTGAAGCGTAACCGCTGATACTGCGGCTGTGCTTGTAGTAATAGTAGGTTTTGCCGTTGTAGGTGATTGTCGGCGGTGGATTGATGGCATATTCAGTTCCAACAAAGCCGTTTAACGTTTCATCGCCTTTGATCTCCTCGGATTTGTTCAGTTGGCGGAACTTCACGGTCGCGGTGGTTTGGTTAAGCCCTGACGAATCCGTCATGGTCACGCCCGCGTAGGTGATGTGCGTGAGCATCTGGCAACAATGCGACATATTTTGCATGTAGAATCCAAAGCCTTGGTTGCTGGTCGTCGTCGCTTGGTTGAACAGCAACAATTCCGGGCTTGCGGTGCTTTCGGCATTGAGCGTCACGTAAATTTGGAAAGAGGCGTTGCTCACGGTCACACGGAAGTGCGTTTTGGTGCTGCTTGATGTGAGCAGACCCAAAGCGGGATCCAAGTTCGTTGCAAGCTTGGTGACCGCCGTGCCTTTCGGGAGCGCATATTCGCCGTCAAAGTAGTAATCCAAATACTCTTCGTTGCTGCCCTGATAACTGCCATTCCTGAGAATCGTCTGCGACGAACCGCTTTCGCCCAGCGAAAACCACTCGCCAACGCGCCCTTGACCCTGCGCGAATTTGCTCGGATCGGTTGGATCGGTCGCTCCTTCCAAAAAGCGATTTGGGGTATAGAGCGGATTTTTGTTGTCGTCCAAAATTTGCCCTTTGTTGAGTATCATTGTCCCTTCGGGGGTCACGTATGTTTCTTCCACGTTTGACCACTTTTTCACGAACGCGTTGTAGGCATTAATGTCCATGTTTTCCACATAGAAGAGGTCATAGCTCAAGTCCCCTTCCACTTCTGTACTCATGTCGTAGATCCTGCCTGTTTCAAGCGGGGTGTCGTCAATCTGACGGAAGGACGAGTTTTGTGCGGGGGTCGAGGAAATGGTGGAGCCAACGGAGAACAAATAGCCCGAAATCGTGCCATCGCCATTTCTTTTCGCACGCACGAAGAAACCTGTTCGCTTGAAGCAGTGGAAATTCCATTGCCCGGGATAAAAATCGAACTCAACGCTGTTAACGGCGTAGCTTTCGGAAAATACCCAATCAAAATAGGGCGTGCTTGCGTAGCCGAAAAAACGCATTTCATCGTCGTCAAATACAATGTGGTCGGGGGTCGCCGTTCCGTTGTAATGCGCCGATGTTCCGCTTGTATAGGCCGACGATGTGGCGGTTGCGGCGTCTTCGGGGTGACGTGTGCGCGGAAAATTTTCGTAACTGGAATAAGCGCTATCATAAAAGCTTTGGAATTCTTTGGTTTCAAACACGACATCCTCAATTTTCTTCGCTTCTCCCGCCGGATAATTGACCAAGATGGGGAGTCCTTCGTCTGCAAGGGTTGGAGCGGCATTGAATGCCAGTGTGACGAACAACAGCACGCACGACAGCGTTAGCACACCAAACCGCTTCGCGAACCCGCGTTTTTTGATTTTTTCATCTTTCTGATTCCTGTTTTTGTTCTGATTTTTCATGTGTTATCTCCTTTCAACATCCTTGCTGGGGGTTATGCCCTGCCATTTTGTTTTTTTGTTGCTTTCTTCGGCTTTGCGGTGTGGAATTCATCTTTTGAAAAGAAGTAGAACAAAACAAACACGAACACCAGCAGCGCGGCGGAAAAAACGATAGTAAGCACAATATTGTTCTTTGCCGTGTTCAGCACCTTGCCCGCAAAGGGAATATGGAACTTCTTCACACCAATGATCGACTCACCCGAAATCGGCGGATCGTTCGCGTTGTTGCTGTCGCCCTTTGTTACAAAGTAAATCCCTGGTTCGCCGCCGAGTTCATCCAAAACCCGCACCACGCGGTGGGTGAGCGTCGTTGTGCTCACACCGTCCTGCGTGTTGCCGTCGGGATTGAATGTGACGATATCACCGACTTTCACATCTTCGGGGTTCGTCATTTTGACGAAAATCAAATCCCCCGCGCGAAAACCACCCTTGGGCATCGTGCCGTCCGCCTGGATCGTCGGTGTCATGGACGGCGTAAGTACATTGTAAAAGCGGTAGCCGAAAAATGATTTTTCGGGGTCGTCGCTCTGCGTAAAGGTGATTGCGCCCGCAAAAATGACGACGCAAAACGCAAAGATGAATATGTTGGATGCCGTCATCATGATTTTGCGCATGGTCGATTTCGGTTTTTGATTGGATACCGCATTGGTTTTATCCTGCGTGAAGTGCGCATACACTGGCGGCGTATAGCTGAACGGCACAAGCATATCGAGCGATTCTTTTTGCCCATCTGGCTCTTCGCCGCCAAAAGTACCGTCAAACAACTGTTTTTCCGCAAACGATATCTCTTCAGGAAGTCCCGCATCCGCTTCTGGCACTGTTTCTTCAAACGATTTATATTCTTCAAATGGATCGCCGATCTGTTCTCCCACGCTTGCCTGCGGCTCGAATGGCGGGAACGGGAGCATCGGCTCTTCTGCCATCGGAACTTCGATTGGCATTTCCGCGATCGGCTGAAATTGCGGAGAAAATTCTGTGATAGGCTCTTGGATCGCTTCTTGGATCGCTTCTTGGATAGGTTCTTGCGGCGGCAACGGCGCGGGTGTCCAAGTATCTATAATATTGTTGGGATACATATTCTTTGGATAAGACGGCGCGGACATCTCCTGCGGTGGCACAGATGTCGGCTGATTGATGATCGGCTGTTCATAATAGATCGGTTGTTTGCGCGGTTGTTCCGCAATCGCCTTGCCGTTGGATGGCACAGGAGCATACGCGGCATTTGGGATAATCGCCAAATAGATGTATGGCGCGCTCCGTAAATCCACTGAATAAGGCAGTATTTTTTCTATTTCGGCAAAATCAACATAAACGGGTGCCGTTGGCTCAACCCGCACCGACGCAGGCGTTGAGATCGCTCCGTCCGACTTCATTGGCGCGATGGCTTCCAATGCCATTGCATCAATCAAATCAAGCAGACCGTCGTCGAAACCACCGCTCAATCCGTTTTTCAGTTCTCTTTTTTTCACATCCGCCATTTTTCGGCACATCCTGTTTTTGTTCTGTACTGTGTTAAACTATAGCCACTGTAGCACACAAAATAGCAAAAGTCAATAAAGGATTCGCCGATTTTTGTCGGATTAACATAGAAAATAATTGAGTTTCCATAAAAAGGAAGAAGTGACTCGTCGTCTAACTCTTTACTCCCTATTTATTTACAGAAATTGCCTCAACGAGCATCAGCCCAAACCCCATCACACCGACCGCGCCGCGCAAACCAACCGCTATCGCGCGCGACGCAACCATAGCATCATGATAAAGCAGGAACGTATCCGCTCCGCAATAGCAGAGCACTTCCAGCAGGTAAATCGCGGCAATTAAGACGAAGCCGACGCGCAGCAAACATATGCTTTCTTTCTTGAGTTGAAGCGCGGACAAAGCGCCGCGCAGTGAAAAACGTTTCATGTGTTCACTCCTTTGCGTTCAGTCTAGCAGAAAGCACGAACAAAAGCAATGGAAGCTTTTATGGAAACAAGCTTGCAATTTTCGCCGGTTGTGGTATAATCAGGTGTAAGAGTCCAAGATGGACGCGAAAGGAGAACGATTTGAGCGACACGAAAGCGTTACTATTCGATCTGTGCGCCGCACACGCGGTTTCGGGGATGGAGCATGCCGCCGCAAAACGTATCGCGGCGCATTTGACACCCTATTGCGGCGTGACGATCGATAAACTCGGCAACATCATCGGCACAAAGGAGGGCGCGGGGCATCATGTTCTGCTGGACGCCCATTTGGATCAAATCGGCATGATCGTTACGGGACACGAGCCGAACGGGTTTTTGCGCGTCGCAAAATGCGGCAGCATGGATCTGCGCGTGCTGTGCGCGGCGGAAGTCTCCATCCATTGCGCCGATCAAACTTATTACGGTGTCGTCCCCGCCTCCGCGCCGCACTTGAACGACGACGCCGCCGACATCGTACCCGATTGGGCGGACGTGCTCGTCGACACGGGATTGACTCAAGAAGAAGCGGAACGGGATATCCCGCTCGGCACACGCGTCACGTTGCGGCAAAGTGCCATGGAACTGGGCGAAGACCGCGTCACGGGCGCGGCGTTGGACAACCGCGCGGGCGTTGCCTGCGTATTGCGTTGCTTGGAACTGCTCGAAGGCGAACCGACATGCAAAATCACCGTTTGCTTTTCGGCGCAGGAAGAAACAGGCGGCGACGGCGCAATGGTCGCCGGATTTGAAGCACAGCCCGACAGCGCCGTTACCGTCGACGTTTCGTTCGCGCAATCCCCCGGCATCTCGCCGCACGAGGCGCAAGGGAAACTCGGCGGCGGCACGATGATCGGCGTATCGCCGCGCCTGAGCAGTGAAATCAGCGACATGCTCACAAAACTCGCGCGGCGTGACGATATCCCATATCAAATGGAAATCATGGGCGGTCGCACCGGCACGAACGCGGATTTATTCCAACACGCGGGGCGCGGCATCCCCTGCGGATTGCTTTCCATCCCCCTGCGCAACATGCACACGGCCGTTGAACTGGCAGATTTGGACGACATCGAAGCAACCGCGCAATTGCTCGCCGCTTATGTCCGCGAAAGGAGTCACGCATGAATCTCGATATCTTGCGGCATCTATGTGCGCTCAGCGGCGTATCGGGTCAAGAAGACGCCGTGCGCGGCGCGATCATCGAAGCCCTGCCCGACGGTGCGCGTTATATCGTCGACCGATTGGGCAATTTGATTGTCACAAAAGACGCGCGCGAACCAAAACCGCAAAAGCACACCGCGCTCTTCGCGCACATGGATGAAGTCGGCATGATCGTCACGCACGTCGCGCCGGGCGGCTTTTTGTTGTTTTCGCATGTAGGCGGCATCGACCGCCGCGCCTACTTGGGCAAAAGGGTCTTCGTGGGCAAAAATGAAATCGCGGGCGTGATCGGCGTCAAGCCCGTTCATCTTCTGGACGACGGCGAGAAACGCAAAACGCCGAAATCAGACGCGCTGTGCATTGATATCGGCGCACGCTCCGATGTTGAGGCGGCAGAGCGTGTGCAACTCGGCGATCGCGTTTGCTTCGCGCCGCATTTTAAAACCTTCGGCGACGGATTTGTCAAAGCCAAAGCAATCGACGACCGCGTGGGATGCGCGATTTTGCTGGATTTGCTCCAACAGGATTTGCCCTACGCCATGACCGCCGTTTTCAGCTGCCAAGAGGAGGTCGGCGGCGCGGCGGGTGCGGCGGCGTTCGCGCTTGTGCCTGATTACGCCATTGTAGTCGAAACAACAACAGCCAACGATTTGCCCGGCGTGGACGGCGCAAAACGCGTTTGCGCTTTGGGCGGCGGCGCGGTCGTGCCGTTCATGGATAGGGGCACGGTCTACCCCATGGAACTCTACATGCGCACCATGGCATTGGCGGCGGCGCACGGCATTCCCGCGCAGACAAAAACGATGATCGCCGGCGGGAACGACGCGCGGGTGATCCACACCGGCGGGTGCGGCGTGCCCACGCTTGCCATTTCTGTTCCGTGCCGCTATTTGCACAGCCCGAGCGTCGTTATGCAAATCAGCGACGCTGAAGCGGCGCAATCGCTGATCTATCACGTGTGGGAGGAGCTTTGCCATCCATGATTCGGCTTTTGCGGGAACTACCGCCCGAAACGGGGATTTTTCAATCGGATTTTACCGCCGCGCGTGTCTATGCGACCATGCAATCCTATGGATTCCGCGATCCGCACACGCAATTTTTTGCACAGACGAACGCGCGGAACACCGTCACCGCTGTCTTGGATATACGCGACGGCACATGCGTGTTAGCCGCCACGCCCGATGCCGATCATGAAGAACTAAACCTCTTTTTGCCCATGAGCGACACGCGGCACGTTTTGTGCGCGGAAGATGCCGCAAAAATCCTTACGCTTGATGTTCACACAACGCGCTGTATTGTGCGGCGTGTTGACCACGCGAAGCAAACGGCACAGAGCGAAAATGTAGAGATCGCGCGGGAATTATCTGAGCTATACACTTTTTTGTGCCGCTGTTTTGACGTGATGCCGCCGCGCGAAACTTGGCTTGCCGATTTTGCCCTGCGCCGCCGCGCCCAAACCGCCGAAGCGTATTTTTTGCGTGACAATCAAAACAACCTCTTGGGCACGGCGAGCGTGTTGGCGCGCACGTCTCACATCATCTTCCTCGGCGGGGTCGGAACAATCCCGGAAGCCCGCAACCAAGGTGTCGCACGGCGGTTGCTGCAAGCCATTACAAGCCAATATCCGTCGCACGATTGTTATTTAATCTGCAAAACGGAACTCCTGCCGTTTTACGCAAAGTCTGGGTTTTCGCTTGTGTCGCATTGGATTGAAAGCAAAACAGACCGCAAGGACTAACCGCAAAAGCCCGCGAAGATTTTCTAATGACCGTTTTTTTACGCAAACCCCTTGAAAAACCGACAAAAACGAGTTATACTAATGAAAGATCATACTAACAGGAAAGAAACAACGTAGAAAGAACATATGCACACTTATTTCAAGCTATCCAACCGCCTTTTGGCGTTGTCGGAACACGCAATGGCACTTGCCGCGCCGCGTTTTGCCGAAATTGAACAAACAACTGAACACAATCAGCAAAAGGTCCTCGCGGCATTTTTGCAAAACAAAGTGAGCGAAACCCATTTTACCGAAACCACTGGCTATGGCTACGGCGACCGCGGGCGCGAAACGCTGGAGGCTGTGTTCGCCCAATCCATGGGCGCGCAAGCCGCTTTGGCGCGGCATACTTTCACCTGCGGCACACACACCATCGCCGTCGCGCTGTTTGGTCTGCTGCGCCCCGGCGACACCATGCTTTGCGTTACAGGCACACCCTACGACACACTGCGCCCCGTTATTGGTTTAAAGGGAAGCGGACAGGGTTCGCTGCGGGATTTCGGCATTCAATACGAACAAATTGCATTGTCGCCCGACGGATCGCCCGATTTGGACGCAATCGCGCGAGCGATTCAAAAAACACAACCAAAACTGGTCTATTTGCAGCGTTCGAGGGGCTATACCCTGCGCCAGAGCCTCTCCGTGGAACAAATTGCCGCCGTTGCGCAAATTGCAAAAGAACAATCAAACGCAATCGTGATGATCGACAACTGCTACGGCGAATTTGTGCAAACGCGAGAACCGACGGAATGCGGCGCGGATATCATTGCGGGGTCGCTGATTAAAAATCCGGGCGGCGGTCTTGCAAAAAACGGCGGCTACATCGCGGGGCGCAAAGATTTGGTCGATTTGTGCGCCTGCCGCATGACCGTCCCCGGCATTGGCGGAGAAGTCGGCGCGACGCTGGGGCTCAACCGCAGTTTATTCATGGGATTGTTCCACGCGCCGCACGTGGTCGGGGAAGCCCTCAAAACCGCAGTGTTCGCGGCCGCGTTGTTTGAATTGCTCGGTTATGAGGTTCAGCCGAAACCCCTCGCGCCGCGCTGCGATATCATTCAATCTGTATTGCTCGGCAGTGAAAAGGCTTTGATCGCATTTTGTCAAGGAATGCAAAAGGGTGCGCCTGTCGATTCTTTTGTCGTCCCCGAAGCGTGGGATATGCCGGGCTATGACAGCAAAGTCATCATGGCGGCCGGCGCGTTCGTGATGGGCGCTTCGATTGAGCTTTCGGCGGACGCTCCCCTGCGCGAACCTTACGCCGCGTGGATGCAGGGCGGGCTGAGCTTTCACAGCGCGAAAATGGGCGTTTTGCTGGGTGCGCAATCGCTTTTGCAAACGCTGGGGAGGGATTAAATGTCAAGCATTCCGTTCGCCGGCTTCCATCCGGAGGCTCTTTTGTTGCTCGCCGAAAATCGACTGCAGAACTCAACCGCGTTTTACAACGCGCACAAAGAGGAGCTAAAGCAAAAAATCACCGTGCCCATGCGGCAGATTTTTGAGGCGCTCTCGGACGATTTCGCCAAAATCGATCCGTCAATGCATTTGATCTCCCATCGCGTTGTTTCGCGCATACGGCGGGATACGCGCTTCAGCAAAGAAAAGTCGCTCTACCGTTCCAACATCTGGTTCATGGCCATGCGCCCGAAAAGCGACGACATGCCGCCGTCGCCCTGCTTTTGGTTTGAACTCAATCCCGACGCGTCAGAATGGAATGCGGGTGTCGCCGTTTTTGCCAATCCGCCGCGGTTTATGGCGTTCCTGCGCGGCGAAATTGCCGCAAAAAGTGATGCTTTTTTGGATGCGCTGGAGTCGGCGCAATCCTGCGGCGCGATCGCGCAAATTGATTCTTTCAAACGTGACCGCGCGGGCGATTGTCCCGATGCCGTTCGACCTTTTTTGAACGCAAAAAATTTTTTTGTGATGTACGCGTCAAATGATTTTGGGATTTTGCAATCGCCGAAACTGATCAAAAAACTGCGCGGTATTTTCGCCGCTTTCGCGCCGTTGTATCAATTTTACGCGCAGACCGTGTTGGATTGGCTGTCCAAAGAGCAAAACGACCAGTGTAAATAAAGCAAGCCTGCGGAAAACCTCCCGGGCTTGCTTTGGTTCTTTGTGCGTTCTCACAAAAAAAATCGTCGTTCCGACGAACGCCATGACTTGACAAGCACCAAAAAATGCTGTATAATTTTCCGCGATGGGAGAGGTGTTTTGAATGCGTAAGAAAAGCTTGCTGGCACTCTTGATGTCCGTTTTGATCCTGCTCGGCACAACCGTGTTCCCTGCGGCGGACGGCGTCAGCTACGAAATCATCAGCCCGTATAACGATATCGATTGGAGCACAATCGGCGCGTATAAATCCAATTTCCACGTGCACACCACGTTTTCCGACGGCAATGTGTCGCTGAAAGACGTGACGGAAGCATACTATGCGCTGGGCTACCATGTGCTCGCCGTCACTGACCATGGGGTCGTCGGTCTGCCGTGGGATAAAGTGCCGCAGACGGCTTTTCCTCTGGATATCCAGAACTGGTTCAAAGAACGCCCCGTTTTAACAGCGGCGCGGATTGCCGAAATGGCGGCGGGTGTCGGACGTGACGGCGGTGTCGGCATGGTCGGTGTGCCAACGGGGATTGAAATGAATGCCGCAGTGCTCACCAAAAGCCATGTCAACGGCTTTTTTGCGGCTTGGGGGCAGGGTTACTGGGGGATTGAAAACGACTACCGCACCGCCATTGCCTGCACGCAAGAAAACGGCGGAATCAGCTTCATCAACCACCCGGGCGACTGGCTCGGTTCAAGCGGCAGCGACGACACGGCGAAAGATCCCACAAACGTTAACTTTTTCGCCGACATTTTGCGTGAATATTCGTCCTGTTTGGGAATTGAAATCTATAACCGCGTCGACACCGTCACGCGGCGTGACCGTGTGCTTTGGGATGAACTCCTTCGCAGATTGATCCCCGAAGGGCGCACAGTTTGGGGCTTCGCCAACGACGACAGCCATGCGCTAAGCGACATCGGCTCGACGGCGGAATTTTTGTTCATGAAAGACAACAGTCTCGAAAGCATCCGCGCGGCGATGGAAAACGGCGTTTTTCTTGCGTCCTCGCGCTACGATAGGCTTGTGCTCGGCGATGATTTTCAAGCGGATTTGTCCGTCAATTTTCCAATGATTACAAAAATGAAAATCGACGACAAAAAAGATATCATCACGCTGGAAACAAAAGACACCACCCGCGTGGAGTGGATTGCGGACGGCAAAGTGATTGCGACGGGCGGCAACATTCATCTGCGGGATTACGCGGACAAAATCACGACCTATGTCCGCGCGCAATTGACAGGTCCGGGCGGCATCACAACAACACAGGCGTTTATTTGCGACGATGAGGCAAAAGATTTTACACGAATCGACGATGGTCTCAAAGGCTGGGATCGCTTCAAGTATTATTTTGAGCTGTTCCTGCAATCGAACATCTTGGTGCAGGCGATCATCAAAATCATCGACGCGATCAAGTAAATTTTCGGGAGGACGGCATGGACAAGTATTGCATCATTAACGCGGACGACTACGGATCTTTTTTGGGTGCAAATCTGGCGACACAGGAACTCCTTGAACTGGGCGCAATCAGCTCTTCCACCATCATGACCCCCTGCGCGTGGGCAAAACACGCGTGCAAATGGGCGTCCGAACATCCGCAACACGCCATCGGTGTGCATTTGACGTTCACCAGCGAATGGAACGCCGTGCGCTGGTCGCCCGTTTCGCCGAACGGCACGGATTCGCTCCGCGACGACGAGGGCTATTTTTGGCACACCAGCGAACAGTTTGAGGAACACGCCGATTCGGGCGAAGTGGAACGTGAAATTTAC
>JAITDE010000099.1 GCA_031282735.1 Oscillospiraceae bacterium
CTGCGGGCCGCTGTAACCGGGCAACAAAATCACAGGCGAATCCCCGCAATCGCAGGCATCGTCATCCTCTTGAGCTTGTGCGGGCACAAATAACGCCGCTTGCCCCATCAGCAGGGCAAGCGTGAACAGCAGAGATAATATGCGGCGTGTGATGATGTTTTTGTTTTTTATATGTTTCATATGTTTAGTTTAACTCATTTTTGCCGGATTGTCAAGATATATTCAAAACAACGATCCCATTCTACCGCAAAATCATTCGCCCAGTTTTTGCATGATCATGCCGTAACTTTCGCGCGTGTGCGGAAAAACACAAGCGCTGCAATCCTTTTTGCCGTTTTGGAGCAACGTAAAATGACCTCCGCAGTCCTGCTTGCAATACAGCGGACAAAAGCAAAACAGGCAGTTGAAATCGCCCCGCGCGGACATCGGATGGCATGGAAAATATTCACACGCCGTGTTTTGAAAAAAGGCGAAATGCTTGTTTTGCCAGTCGATTTGGTGCACAAAATCAATCCTTTTTTATGAGTTCGCCGCATTTGTTTCGTGCCGTAGCTTGATTGCCGTGAACGTTTCCTCACTGAGTATATGCTCCATGCGGCAGGCGTCAGCGGCCGCGATTTTCTCGTTCACGCCGATGCTCACCAGCCAGTCATAGAGTGTCGAATGCCGATCGTAAACCCGTGCGGCGACACTTTCGCCTTGCGGTGTCAGCGTGATGTAGTTGTCGCTATCCACGCAAATCAGACCGCCCTCGCGCAGTTTTTTCATTGCGACGCTCACGCTGGGGCGCGAAAATCCCAGTTCTTCGCCGATATCCACCGATCGAACCGCTCCCGTTTTGCGCGAAAGCAACAGGATGGTTTCCAAATAATTTTCTGCCGAAGCGCGTATTGACATAACCACACTCCTCTTCATTCGATGCTGTTTTGATTGAACGTGTCCAGTATAACACAACCGCCGCAAAAAGGCAAGGGATATCTCGGCATACAGCGCAAGAGATCGCGTTAAAAATTTTTTTGATTTACCCCTTGACAAATTTTCCGAAATCTGCTATACTTCCATTACGTTAGTTTCGACTAACGAATATTTTGACCAATGAGTTAGTCAATGCTAACTCAAAAGAAAGGAACACTATCATGTTTGACGTTCTCAACATCCTCAGCAATTTGTTCGGCTTCGCGGCCGGCACAAACGAATTGTTCGCCGTCGCTTGGGGCTGGCTGCAATTGATCGTTGACAGCTTCGGCAGCATCGCCGAAAGTGTCACGGCCCTCATCGGCGGTTAAGACACCGCGCCAAGGGGTTGGGAAAAACACCCGACCCCGTCCATTGCTTTCTTGACACGCTCCCGCCTGTGGGTTTATAGGTTTTCCCGCGGGCGGGAGTCCTCCTTGTATAAATATAAAAAAATGAACGGTGAATGATGGATCGACAAAATACGCGGCGAACGGAGGCACTCTTCTTCTGTGCGGTCGCGCCCATATTGCGGTGTGCCAAACCCGCCTCTTTGATGACACTGATTCCCGGCAGCGAGCAAGCTTGGTGCACGCGGCGCAACGCGCTTTGCCGTGCGACGGGTCTGCGGTTTATCGAACTGCACGGGTCGCATGGCTGCACGGTGCTGTTGGTTTATGACGAAGACGCGCTGTGCCGCGTTTTACGGCATCCGCAGGCAAAGGATTTGTTGGATCGCTACGGCTACGCGCCGGAAGGATCGCTTGCGGTGCGGTTCGCGCGGTTGCAGGAGCGTTTTGCGACGGAGGATTTTCCGCACGAGATCGGCGTGTTTCTCGGTTATCCGTTAGACGACGTTTCTTCGTTCATTGCGCATCGCGGGCAGGATTGTCTATGTTCCCGCTATTGGAAAGTTTATCACAATCCTGAGCGCGCACAGGAGATATTTGCGCGGATTGATGCGGCGCGGGCATACGCGCAGGCACTTTTGGGGCAGTCACTGCCCGTTCACATCACGGCAAACCGGCTGAAAACCGTAACATAAATACACAGAATGGAGAGATTTTTATGCAAATCACGATTGTTTATTGGAGCGGCACGGGCAACACCGCGGCAATGGCGGAACTGATCAAAGAGGGAGCCAAGGACGCGGGCGCGGAGGTGAAATTGCTCAGTGTCGCGGATGCGGACGACAGCGTGTTGGATGCCGACGTATTGGCGCTTGGTTGCCCGTCCATGGGTGCGGAGGTGCTCGAAGAGAGCGAGTTTGAGCCGTTCGTTTGTTCCATTGAGGGTAAACTCAGCGGTAAAAAGCTGGCGTTGTTCGGATCTTACGGTTGGGGCGACGGCGAGTGGATGCGCAATTTTGACGAGCGTGTGCAAAATGCCGGCGCGTCGCTGGCGGCCGAAAGTTTGATTGTCAACGATGCGCCCAGCGGCGATGAGGAACAGCGGTGCAAAGCGTTCGGCAAGGCAATTGCGGAATAAATTGTTTTGCGCCACATAAACAAGACACCCGCGAAAATTTCCGCGGGTGTCTTGTTTGCTTGATTGTATCGGGATTAACTTCAGGATCGGTGTCAGTCCACTGTGGTGATATCGCCCCAGTCGGTCAGTGCGCCGTCGGCGTATGCGGTTTTTGCGGTGATGTCGCCATCTTTGAACGTGATGAGCGACGCGGTCGGCTGACCGCCGTCTTCAAAGAACGGTATGCCTGTTTCATCGGCGGCGCGTAGGCTGTTGTGGTGTCCGTGACCGCAAAAGATAAATTGCGTGCCCAAGGGAACAAGCGGAATCGTCCAGTTTTCGCCGAATTCCGTGTCGATGTTGTGTTTGTGCGAAATGGTGAAGCGGTATTGTATGCTCTCGTTTTCATCCTTTTTCAGGTTTTCGATCCAAGCGCGTTCCTCCGCCAGATATGTCGCGAAATCCGCGAGACCCGCGTATTCGTAGTGATCGTCCGGTTTGTCTTCGCCGGTGTCGAGCACGAGCATTTTGATTGGACCGTAGGATGTTTCAAAATAGAGGTGTCCCGTATCGGTCGGAAAATAATCTATCATTTCCGTCGCCCACTGCCCGCGTGTTTCGTGGTTGCCGCGCGCGTAGATGACAGGAATGCCGCTCTTGCTCAATTTTTGGGCGATCACAAGGATTTCATCAACAAAATCATTTTGCGTCAGAAGCCAGTCGCGCGAGATATCGCCGTTCAAAATCACAAAATCGGCGGGTGCGCCGGCATCGTCGAGCAAAACCTTGGTGGCGGCTTCGGCATTGCTGTGTTCCCCATGGATATCGGCGACCGACAGTGCGCGGATTACGTTCTGCGCGGGATCATATGGCTTGAAATTGTAGCTTTCGCTGCTCACTTTCGGACCTTTGATTGCAAAGTAGCCGACGCTGAAAAGCACGAACTCCGAATGCACCTGATAGCTTTTCGCTTCGTCCAAAATCGCTTTTTTGATTTTGACCACATGCAGTGTGTCTTTGGAATTGATCGTGCCGCTTGTTGCGTCCCAATAGGTTTTTTCCTCGCCTTTGACGTTGATCGTCACCGATCCTGTGCCTTTTGTGTTGGTATGCCACATGATTGCGTAGTTTTCCTCGCCGACATCAAAAACGACGGGTGCGGTGTTCATTTTCACCTTGACGGGGATAACCAGTGCGCCGCCGATGCCAACATACCAAGTCATGATGGCTGCGGTGATGGTTGCGATGAGTTTCTCAAAAAAATCTGCCATTTGTTCTGCTCCTCCTCAATGATTTTTGATATTATTCGCGGCATAAACGGAGACCAGCTCTTTTTCGTCGACCAAAGTGTAGTTGTCCGCGATGTATTGCGCCAAATCGGGATCCTCGGCAACTTCTTCGGGGGTGCAAACAAAATATGCGGTCACAGTTTGCTCCGCGTAATAATTGGGATACATATAGACCTGTTTGCGGTTTGCCAAACGCGGTGTGAGATATGTCGTCGCGGTGACGGTCGCGTCTTGCGGGATTGCGTCCAACGCCTGATCAATTTGCAGGATATCCGTTTGATGTCCGGCCCAGTATTGATGATAATATATGATTTTATCCGCCATAAAAGGCACGGTGCAAAATAAGCTCGCAACAATGCCGAAAACGGCGATTTTGCGGCGCAAATCCGCTTTCATATCTTTGAGCGCAAACAGCGTGACCGCAATGAGCAGTGCGCCTGAACCAAAGGTATATTGATAGCCGATTTCGTGCTGGTATTCGTAATTTGAAAGCAGATTGACGGCAAACAGCGGCAACGCCAGCACCCAAACGCGGATTTTCTTTGCGAAGAACGGCGCGAAGCCAAGCGGCAGGAACATCCAAAGCAAAAAAATCGCTTTTTCGCTCGCGAACGCTTCCTTGAGCACAAAGCCGAAATTGCTGACGACAACAAGAATCACATCCGCAAAGCCAGCATCTTTGACGGACGGCGGAAAATAATTGCGCAAACGCGAAACCATCACGCCGTCGCCATAGTGCCGCACGACCATGCTCGCACCCGCAAACCACGCGATTGCGATCGTCGTCAGTGCGGCGCCGCGCAAAATCTGTTTTTTGTCTTTGCCGTGCGCGTTATGCAATAAACCGAACAATCCAAGGCAAAAAACATAAACCGCGGCATCCTCTTTGACCGATAACGTGAGGACGGCGAAAACGAACAGCGGCACTGTTTTTTGCTTGATCAAAAAATACAATGCCCACAGCAGAAATACCGCCAAAAAGCTGTTTTCGTGGAAGTCGTAGAGCAACCCAGGGGCAATGGACGGATGAAGCAAATACAGGAGCATTGACGGAACGACCAAACGCGACGGCGCGCCGAAACAGCGCTTCGCGATTGCCAAAACAGGGAACACGCCCGCGCCAATCGCCGCCGCTTGCAGAACAAGCAGGGTTTCGACCCGGGGAACGATGCAATAAAACGGCAATAGCAAGTAAAAAATGGGCGAGCAGTGTATGCCGAAGTGAGAAAGCTGTGTATTGCGTTCGAGCGTCGTCAATGCGTGACCTGTTGTGCGCAAATACTCGAACATCTGCGCGAAAAGCCCCAAATCGAAGTTGGTGGCGCTGTAGATCCGGTAACGCAGGATTGATTCGTAGGACAAAACCGCCGTGAACACCGCAAACAACAGGATTGCCGCGCCGAAATTGCGTTTTGCTTGCGCGGGGACGGTGATTTTTGGTTTCGGCGGTGCTTGCACCGCGCAACGCACGATGAAAAACAGCGGCACGCAAAGCCCGACGGCAAGAAACAAATCGCTTGCGACTTGCAGGGAAAGGGCCATGGCGAAGACAACATAGATTGCCGTCAGCCAAACAAACGCGGGCGTTTTTCCCGCGAACGCATAGCAAAGAAGCATAATCAGCGCAAAGCTGAGCAATCCAACGCCGATGAATAAAAACCAGTTCACCAGTGTCAGCCCATCCAAATCCACAAACAAACAGCCGCGCAGCCAGTTTTGCGCAAGCACCAGCAGGAGGGATGTGAAAAACGCGCCCGCCCCGCAGCAAAGCCATCCGCCGTCCCGCAGGATATCTTGCAGTTCGCGGTATTTGGACTGGACAGCCGCCGACAGCTTATTCATCATCTTGAATGGAAAAACTATGCTCGCCGGCGTTCAAAAGCACCGTGCGACCGCCGAATTCAGCTGTCGCCGAAACGCCGTCCGGTACGGTGAACGTGTAAAGCGTCACGCCGTCTTTCCGCGCCCAAGCGGATTGCACAAGACCATGGCGCGTGTCGATCGACGCTTTCACGTAGTCGAGCCGCGCGGTTGTTTGCGGCTTGAAGCGGACGACAGCGAAAGCGGGATTTTCTTCGTCCAGCTCAATGCCCGCCGCAACGCCGAACATCCAATCGGCGACGCATCCGTAGGCGTAGTGGTTAAAGGAGTTCATGCTCACATCCCACATCGTGCCGTCGGGCTTCATGCCGTCCCAGTGTTCCCAAATGGTCGTCGCGCCCGCTTTAACGGAGTAAAGCCAGGAGGGATATTCTTCGCGCAACAATAAATCATACGCCATCTGTGCGCGTCCGCTTTGGCTCAGCGCGTGGAGGAGATACGGCGTGCCCAAAAATCCTGTTGTCATGTGACCTTTGGTTTTGATGAGATTTTCCAATTGCGCGGCGACGCTTTGCTTTTGGGCGGCGGGGACTAAGTCAAAATAGAGCGCGATTGCGCATGCCGATTGCGTGTTGCACAGCACTTTGCCGTCTTGAATGAATTCTTTGGCAAAGGCGGTCTTGGTGCGCGCAAGCTGATCTTCGTAGCCCGACACATCAAGCCCCAAAACCTTGCCCGCTTTGATCACAATCGACGCGGAATAGGCGAAGTAAGCGTTCTGCAAAAAGTATTTTGTTGTGGGATTGCCATTGCCATCCAGATGCACCCAATCGCCGAAGTGGTCACCGCCTTCCCACAAATCGCCGACCGTGCGGGCTCTCATGTAATCCACCCAAGCGCACATGGAGGAAAATTGCCTTGCCAGCAGTTCTTTGCTGCCGTATGTCAAATAAATCTGCCATGGGCAAATGACCGCTGCATCCGCCCAGCCACAAGAGGCTTCGCCGTCCCAATGCATACGCGGGATCACGTGCGGCACCGCGCCGTTTGCGTATTGTTCGCTTGCCAAATCGGCGAGCCATTTGTCAAAAAAGCGTTCGCAGTCATAAATATAGGAAGCCGTGCGCACGAAGACCTGCGCGTCGCCCGTCCAACCGAGGCGTTCATCGCGTTGCGGGCAATCGGTAGGCACATCCAAAAAGTTGCCGCGCTGACCCCACACAATGTTCTCAAACAGGCGGTTGAGCAGGGGAGAGGAGCTTTCAAAATAGCCGGTGCGCTTCATTTCGGAGTGCACGACGATGGCTTCAAAATCCTCCGCCTTGACTTCGCACGGCCAGTTTTTGGGCTGGATATAGCGAAACCCCTGGAACGAAAAACGCGGTTTGAAGCTGTGCGCCTCACCGTCGCCGATAAAGACGATCTCCTGTTTGGCGGTGCGCAGGTTTGCCGTGTAGAAATTGCCCGCCGTGTCGAGCGTTTCAGCGTGACGCAATATGGCGGTAGACCCTTTTTTGCTTTTGATTCTGAACGCCACGTAGCCCGTGAGGACTTGCCCGAAGTCAAGGACAAGTTCGCCCTCCGGGGTTGTGAAGATTTTTTGCACGGGCAGACGTTCCGTTTCCACAATGCGTTCGCCTTGAAGCGGCATTAAAATCTCGTGCGGGTAGTCGATCACCTGCGCGGGGCGCAGAAAACGATCCTCAAATCCCGCGTCGTAGATCTCTCCGTTATAGATGTTGCTGCCGCGCGTTTTGGATTCCTTGCAAAGCCAATCGCCGCCCGTGCGGAACGTTGTGGATGTGCCGTCGGCAAAATCGACCGAAAGCGTTGCGATTAATGCCGTTGACTTGCCGGGCAAATCGGGCTGAAGCCAATCTTTTTCGCGCGCGTGCATGCGCCAGCCGCGTCCGACTTCGATGCTGATGTTGTTTTTGCCCTGCGCGAGCAGATCAGTCACGTCGTAGGTTTGATATTGCAGACGTTTGCGGTAATTCGTCCAGCCGGGCGCGAGCACTTCACCGCCGACCTGCCGAGCGTTGATTTCCGCAGTATAAATTCCCAAGGCAGTTGCTTGCAACGTAGCTTTTTGCACGGGTTTTTCCAACGTGAAGTCCAGCAAAAACGCCGCCGCGCCTTCATCTAAATCCAAAGGGAATTTGATCCACTGTGCGGTAAAAATTGATTCCATTCTTCACAAGCTCCTTCGTTTCGGTTATTATCACAGAAAGAATAACACATTTGTGACCGAATTGCAAGGAAAACTCACAAAAGAAAAAAATATTTTCCAGCTTCTTTTCCGATCAACAGGCGTGATCGCCGCGTATCTTGTCTTATTATGAAGTTACCGTGAACTTTTGCCGCCCAACCCTTGACATCGGCGCACATATGCGTTATTATAGTAAAAAGTAAAAACGCGATGATCGGCAAAAGGGAGGAGAAGACGGCATGCTCATGCAATTGCTGCGCGGCGGCTTGGGAGATCTCGAAATGGCGGAACTGCTATTCCAATTGGCGGCGACAGTGTTCGTGGTACTCTTCGCTTTGCCCCTGCACGAATGCGCCCACGCATGGATGGCAAAAAAACTCGGCGACAACACTGCGTGGATGCAGGGACGCGTCAGCCTCGACCCGCGCAGGCACCTTGATCCCATCGGCACGGCCATGATATTTTTAGTTGGATTCGGCTACGCGAAACCCGTACCCGTCAACATCCGCAATTTCAAAAAGCGTCAGCAATATATGGCGCTCACGTCGCTTGCCGGTCCCGTTTCAAACTTGTTGATGGGTTTTGTTTTGATGCTCTTTATGCAGGCGTCTTATATTGTTGGTTTTGCCATCGGCATGAGTGATGTTTGGCGGTATATTTATTACTTTTTCGAGTGTGCGGCATTCATCAACATCAGCCTTGCCGTGTTCAATCTTTTGCCCATCCCGCCGCTCGACGGCTCGCGTTTGCTCACGTTGTTCCTGCCGCCGAAGCTCTATTATAAAGTCATGCAATACGAGCGTTATGTGCAAATTGCCGTCATGTTTCTGCTGTTTTTCGGTGTGCTCACAAGGCCGCTCAGTTGGCTTTCGGGTGTCGTCTTCAATGCGTTGGATTTTGTAACGGTATTGCCGTTCCGCGCGTTTTTCGCGTTTTCGGGGTGAGTATGGACGTGTTTATGCCGAAGATCGATGCTTTTGAAGGTCCGATGGACGTGCTTTTGCATATGGTCACGCAACGCAAGGTGCAAATTGCCGACGTGCCCATTTTGTCTTTGATCGAACAATATTTGGATTATTTGGCACATATGCGCGATCGGCGTTTGGAGATCACCGCCGCGTTTTTGGAAATGGCGGCACGGTTGGTGTTCATCAAAACGGCGGCATTGCTCCCCAAACACGGCGGCGAAGAAGACTTGCAGGAGGAACTGCGCCGCGAGTTGCTGGAATATCAGGATTGCCAATATCTGGCAAAGCAGTTGCAATCCCGCGCGAACGGCTTCGGCTTCTTTCCGCGCAACCCAACGCCTATAGAGCAGAAATACGTCTATGCGCACGCGCACAAGCCTGTGGAGCTGTTCAAAGCTTATATCGAGGCCGTCGGCAAGGCGACACGCCGTTTGCCGCCGCCCGCCGAAGCCTTTTCGGGCATCATTGCCCATCATATTGTGTCGGTCGTTTCGCGTTACGGTTTTATTTTGGAAAACCTATCGGCGCGCCGGCAATCGCGGCTGATGAAGCTTTTGGAGGAATCCGAAAGCAGGTCGGAGCTTGTCGCGACGTTTTTGGCGGTTTTGTCACTGGCAAAAGCGAAGCGGATTTTGATACGCGGCAGCGGCGGCGCGGCATTTTTGGAACTGCAAACAAATGAGGAGGAGTGGCGCGAGCTTGGCGATGCGTGAACAATTGGCGGCGGCGGAAGCCATCTTGTTTGTTGCGGGCGAGCCATTGGAGTTGGCACGTCTGGCGGACGCGCTGGAAACGGAAGCGGCGGACGCGCAGGTTTTGATCGACGAACTCCAACGGCATTACGACGAAACCCAGAGCGGTCTTTGTATCTTGCGGATTGACGGCAAAGTTCAAATTTGTAGCCGTCCCGCATACGCGGCGGAGGTTCGTGCGGCGTTGGAAGTCAAAAAGAACGCGCCGCTGTCGCCCGCGGCGTTTGAAGTGCTCGCTGTCGTCGCCTATCATCAGCCTGTTACAAAGGGATACGTGGAGCAGGTGCGCGGCGTGGATTGCAACCACGTGATGAACAGCTTGTGCCAAAAATCGCTGATCGAAGAATGCGGGCGCATGGATTTGCCGGGACGTCCTTTGCTGTATCGCACAACAGACACGTTTTTGCGGTGTTTTTGCATGGCGAGTTTGGACGAGTTGCCCGCACTGCCCCAGCATTTGCGAAAGCAGATTGACGAAAACGAAGAAGAAGGGGATGCGGCATGTTAGTCCTTTGGATTTTGCTTGGGTTGCTCGCCCTGATTTTCGGGCTTTTGTGCGTCCCCGTGCGTTTGCGCGCGCAATACAGCGGCACGTTCACGGCGCGTTTGGCGTGGCTTTTTTTTAAGTATTCTATCGCACCCGCAACAGAAAAAAATCCAAAAGAAAAAAAAGAGCAATCGCCGAAAAAAGAAGAAAAAAAATCCGACGAAACGCCAAAGGCGAAAAAACCGAACGCCTTTCAGCGATATTATAACAACGAGGGCATCGACGGCTTTGTCGGATTGCTGCAAGAAGCGGTGTCCGCGCTCAAAAGGTTTGGAACAGGTCTTAATCGATCGATTTATATCAAATTGTTTGCTTTGCAGATTGTCGTGACGGGCGATGACCCCAAAACGCTCACCGAAAAATATGGAAAAACGTGCGCCGCCGTTTTTCCGTTGCTCGGCTGGCTCGGCAGCAATCTGCGCGTTTCGCGGCGCGGTGCGCATATGATCGACGTGCATCCCGATTACACAGGTTGGGACAAAAAGCAAGTGCAGTGCGCCGCGACGATCGATGTCGTTCCGCTCGTGTTCATTGCCGCGCTGATCGCCTTGGCGGTGCGTTTGGGTGTCAAGGTCGTTCTCGCGTTCCTGCGCGGGAGCAAAGAACAAAAGACACCGCCAATCACAAAAACATCAAGTCAAATCGCATCATAGATCGAACAGAGGAGAAGGCATATGAAAGAGAAATCAGCAACGGGTATTTTGGGAACATCCATCGAAAAACTGCGCGAACTGGTCGATGTGAGCACCATCATCGGCGAACCAATGACGTTTGGCGACACAAAAATCATCCCCGTTTCAAAGGTCAGCTATGGCTTTGCGTCGGGCGGGTCGGATTTTCCGTCAAAGAACAACCAGGAATTGTTTGGCGGCGGCGGCGGTGCGGGTGTCACGGTGACGCCGGTCGCGTTTTTGGTCGTCACAGGCAACGACGTGCAAGTGAAGTATATTTCCACGTCTGAGTCCTCCGTGGAGCGCGTTATTGGCATGGTGCCCGATATTGTGACAAAACTGACTGAAGTAATCGAAAAACTCACCAAAAAAGATGATATCACGCAAGATCCGCCCCAAGCATAAGCCAAGGGCAAACGGCTTGTCATATTTTTTACACACCCGCCATAGCATTAGGACAAAGGCAGGTGTGTATTGTTGAAACCGAACAGGATCATTATTAAAATCAGCATAAGCGTTTTTACATTTTTCTGCGTCACCGTTACGCTGTTTCAAGGGGCAATTTTGCCGAACGCGGCGGTCGAACCGGCGATATCGGCAAGTTGCGCGGTGTTGATCGATGCCGATACACTGCAGATCCTCTATGAAAAAGACGCGCAAAAACTTGCGCCAATGGCAAGCACAACCAAAATCATGACCGCGCTGCTCATGCTGGAATCGGGCGATGCCGGCGAATGGTTCACCATGACGACACCGATGGTGACGGTGGAAGGCACGTCCATGGGTCTGCGCCCGAGCGATCAAGTGACGCGGTACGGTTTGGTCAGCGGCATGATGCTCAGCAGCGGCAACGATGCCGCAACGGCAGCCGCTTATATTTTGGGCGGATCAATCACCGCGTTCGCGGCAATGATGAACGCCCGCGCCGCACAAATTGGCATGAAAAACACAAGTTTTGTCACACCGTCGGGGCTTGACAGGGACGGTCATCAATCCACGGCATACGACATGGCGCTGTTGGCGGCACACGCGCTCAAAAATGACGCGTTCCGCGCGGTTTGTTCTGCCGAAACAATCAAAACCGCCTATGGCAATCCGCCGTTTTTGCGTACGCTGACCAATCACAATCGATTGCTGCAATCGCTGGACGGTTGTATCGGCGTGAAAACGGGCTACACAAAGCGGGCGGGGCGATGCTTGGTTTCGGCGGCGGAACGCAACGGTGTCACACTGATTGCCGTCACACTCCGTGCGCCGAATGATTGGGAGGATCACAAAAAGCTCTATGATTATGGATTCTCCGCCTATCAACCGCTTGTTTTGGACGACAGTGCGGCGCAGTTGCGTTTGCCGCTGGTCGGCGGTTATCGATCCGACGTGCGTGTGGCTTTGGCGAGCCTGCCGACGGCGTATTTGCTTCAAAAACCCACCGATCTAAAACGCGTGATCCTGATGCGCCCCTTTGAATATGCTCCATTGCGGAAAGGCAAAATCGTCGGCACGGCGCGGTATTACACGGGCACGCAATTGCTTGCCGAAACACCTCTGATTGTGCGGGATTCGGTCGATGCGAATCTCACCCCCCCACAGCCGAAGCGCGAGGGCTTTTTGCGCAAGCTGTTCAAAAGATTGCGGCTGCTAGATTAAAACAGTTTGGAGATATCATGGTGTCCAGTGAGTCGCAGGCGTTGCGCCTGCAAAAATATTTGGCACAGCGCGGCGTTGCGTCGCGCCGAAAATCGGAAGAAATGATTTTGGCGGGGCGTGTTAAAGTGGATGGACGCCCTGCCGTTTTGGGGCAAAGCGTCGTTCCGGGCAAAAGCGTTGTGACACTTGACGGCAAACGCCTTGACGAAACACGCGAGGCGTTTGTGTATATTATGCTCCACAAGCCGCGCGGATTTGTGACCACAATGGAGGACAAGCACGCGGCAAAAAGCGTTGCGGAGTTGGTTGACAATTGCGGTGTGCGGATTTTTCCCGTCGGTAGGCTCGACAAGGATTCCGAGGGATTGCTCCTCATGACCAACGACGGCGATTTTGCGCAAGCTTTGACGCATCCGTCGCGGCATATTCCGAAAATATACCGCGTAACACTGCGGGGGGAAGTGATGCCCGAACGCTACATACCGTTGATAGATGGTATGCGGTTGGACGGACACCAAACCGCGCCGATTCAACTGCGCGAACTGCTGGTTGAACCCACGCGCACGGTGCTGGAGTTCACCCTGCACGAGGGGCGCAACCGCCAAATCCGCCGCATGTGCGAGAGCATCGGCTTGGAAGTCCTGCGTTTGAAACGCACGGCGATCGGGCAGCTCAAGCTCGGCATGCTCCAATCCGGGCAATGGCGGGAGTTGACAAAAGAAGAAGTGGCGCGATTGAAAACGGGCGGATGAGTATCACGCGCAGTGTATCCGACGCAATCAAAAAAGTTCATTGCAAACGCATCAGATAAGAAAGGAAATCCACTATGAAAAAAACATCCAAACGCGTTCTTTCACTCACGCTTGCGATTCTCATGATCTTTGGCGTTTCATCCGCGGCGGAGGCCGCACCGTTCACAGTTCCGGCCGCTCGACTGACGAGCGAACAAATAATTGGAACGATTGAAATGATCACTCCGCCAACCGCACCTGTTGTTACGTTTGATCGTTATGGTTGGGCAATGGGTTATGATTTGAGCGGTCTCGTTGTTCGCGCCAGCGGCGACGCGTTAACCGTCCCTGTTGACGTCAACTATGACGAGGTCATGAGCGACACATATCAAGAGACAATCGCGGATGGCAAGTTAAACTGGTACTTCATTCTTCTGAGCAAAGAAATCAATTGGAAGGTCGGCGAAAATCAAGCAATTCTTTATATCTACGCACAGCAATACGTAAACTTTACTGTGGAATACACTGCGGAAGACGGCACAGAATACGGTCATTATGAGCAAGCGCTCGTGTTTTTTTCAACTGTGGACATCACCATCCAAGGCGTGAAAGAAGATTCTTCAAACTCCAATTTTTCTTCGGCAACGGAGCTAACGCTGGCCAATTCGCCTGTTGATGTAAGCATTCCCAAAGAGTTGCCCGACGAAGCGTATCGTTCAAAATTTTTCAAATTCAGCCCCGCCGAAGACGGATACTACATTTTTGAGTCGGAAGGCGCGATCCCGTCACAGAGCTTTTATACGCGAGAGGGCGAGTGGCTGACGCTTGCGGGTTTGGAGACGCATATTACAATTTATGACGAGAACGGCTACTATATCAGTAGTGATTATGGCTTCTGGGAAGAAGCGCGTGTGGGCGTAAATCTGGATGCCGGCACTAACTACTATATTGAAGCAGGCGCATACCCCTACGGCGACTACAAGCTTTCGGTGCGCAAATTTGATGGGCAACTGAAGGCCAAGGAGTACTTTACGGTTTATTATCACGACTATTGGGACTTCGCATCCGTGCTCGAAGGAACAACCTGGAACATCGACGATTTGGAATTTTCTTATGACAGCGTAACAATGCAAGGTTACGGAGAATGGATGTATGGTTTCCAAAACGGAACGGGTTGGTTGACAATCTATGCGCCGGATGGCGAGACAATCACCGTGCGCTATAAAGTGACCTATTCGCCAGAGCAATGGCTGTGCGTAATCTTACTTGGCGGCTGGTATTGGATGAAATGGACGACCATCGGACCATTCAGCCTTACGGAAAACTTCATGGGTATGATGTATTATTACGGTATTGGCAACAGCCTTTTTGATGTGTTCAGCGATTTGGGCTTTCCTTATTGGATGATTTCGTGGTTGCTGGCATTGAATATTTAGACAAGAGCGTTAAAAATTTGACAATCCCCTCAAAATGTGCTATACTGAGATGTTATAAAGGGTGGGGTTCGGTTTGATACACAGCATGACCGGTTTTGGCAGGGGCGAAGCTTCGGATGAACGGTATTGCGTTACCTGCGAAATCAAAAGCGTCAATCATCGCTATTTTGAGTTTTCGGCAAAGGTTCCGCGTGGCTTTTTGTTCTTGGAGGACAAACTGAAATCCATGCTTGCGGCGCACGTTTCGCGCGGAAAAGTGGAATGCTATGTGCAGGTGGAAACCATCGGCACGGGCGGTGCGCAGGTGAAGTGCAACGAGCCGCTCCTTACGGCTTATGTGGATTGTTTTGCCGCGCTTGAGCAAAAATATCCCTTGGAGCTGGAACTGAGGCTACCCGAATTGCTCCGCTTGCCCGACGTTTTTCAAGTCCAAAAGCAATCCGCAAACGAGGACGAAGTTTGGGTTGTCGCATCCAAAGCGGTCGCCTCCGCGCTGGATCAATTTGTCGCCATGCGGCGAACGGAGGGCGAACATCTTGCCGCCGATTTGCTTGCAAACCGCGCGTTGATTTTGGATCACGTCGCCTTCGTGGAAGCGCGGTCGCCCGTGATCGTTGCGCGGTATGCTGAAAAAATCCGTGCGCGTATGACGGAAATTTTGGACGGATATCCGATCGACGAGCAGCGTTTGCTCGCCGAAGCCGCCATGTTTGCCGACAAAACCGCCGTCGACGAAGAAACGGTTCGCCTGCGGGCGCACATGAGCCAGTTGGCGAATTTTTTGGAGGAAACCGCCCCCGTCGGGCGCAAACTTGACTTTTTGGTGCAGGAAATCAACCGCGAATCAAACACCATCGGTTCAAAGGCGCAAGATATTGAAATCGCCCTTCGCGTGGTCGAAATGAAATCCTTGGTTGAAAAAATGCGCGAACAAGTGCAGAACATCGAGTAATCAAATCCGAAAAACAATACTCTTCAAAAAAAATAAATCACAGGGTGAAGCAATGAAAATGGTCAATATCGGCTTTGGCAATATGCTCAGCGTGCCGCGTATTTTAACCCTTCTCCGCGCGGATTCGCAACCCGTCAAACGCATGGTTCAGGAGGCAAAAACGGCCCGCACGCTGATCGACTGCACCCAGGGACGGCGCACACGCGCGGTTTTGGTGCTCGACAGCGGACACACCGTGCTCAGTTATCTGCAACCCGAAACCATCGTGCATCGCTTGCAAAACGACAACACACAGGAGGAAACCGATGAGGACGAATAGGCAGGGCTTGTTGATTATCCTCTCGGGACCTTCCGGTTCGGGCAAAGACACCGTGCTCAACGAGCTTGCGACGCTTGTGGACGAATTGGAAATTTCCGTTTCACTCACCACGCGCAACCGCAGGGCGTGGGAAAAAGAGGGTGTACACTACTACTTTGTGAGCCGCGAGGACTTTGAAAGCCGCCTTGCGCACGGCGAAATTTTGGAATACACAACCTACAACGGCAATTACTACGGCACGCCGAAAACGCGCATTGACGGTTGGCTGGCTCAAGGCAAAACGGTGATCCTCAAAATCGAGGTGGAGGGTGCGGCGCACATCCGCGCGCTTTATCCGCAGTGTGTCAGCGTGTTTTTGATGCCGCCATCGCTGCAAGTGCTTGCGCAAAGGCTTGTGGGGCGCGAGAGCGAGAATTCCGCCGAAATTGAACGCCGTTTGGCGATTGCGCGTGTGGAACTTTCACACGCCGGCGAATACGACTACATTGTGCCGAACGATATTTTGGATTATGCCGTCAGCGATTTCCGCGCGATTGTGCGCGCCGAACGCCAGCGCACGTGCCGCAAGGCATACATGATTCAGCAAGTTCTGGATTCGACAGGCTAGACATGAAACCCTGCAGACTGTACGTTACCGATTATTCTATGATATCTCATATTTGATTATTTTGACGAAAGAGGTTGCTTCTTATGCTGAATCTTGACATGCGCCCCGTTTTGGGCAAACACGTGAGCCGTTATTCGTTGGTGACTGCCGTCGCCAGACACGCGCGCGATCTTGTGGACAACGCGGATGCCGAAAGAGAACCGCTCAAAGGCAAACCCGTTACACTTTCCATGAACGATTTTATCACTGGCCGCTACGCGATTGTTGAACCCGAAGAAATCCGTGATATCTGAACCGCAATACGCAAGCGTCGCCGTCGAGGGCGCGGCGTATACGTATGATAAGCTCTTCGATTATCTGATACCAACCCGTTTGCGCGGGGAAGTTCTGCGCGGTTGCCGCGTGATGGTGACGTTCGGCGCACAAAAAAAACCGCGCATCGGCGTTGTGATGCGTGTTCATCACAACCCGCCGCGCGTTGCGGCAAAACCGATTCTGCAATTGATCGACGACGCGCCGCTGATTGACGAACTGTTTTGCGAACTCATCCTGTGGATGAAAAGCAATACATTTTGTACGTTCTACGACGCGTTTTGCGCCGCCGTGCCGCCCGGCTTGCGCTATCGCGCGGAGCAGACATATTGCGCCATGCCGAGCGGTGAAACGCCGCCGATTGAAATGCTTACGCCGGACGAGTTGTTTCTGCTGGATGTTTTGCGCAAAACGCGGAGCAAAGACAGCTTTATCAAGCGCGGTGCGCTACTCAAAAAAGCGGGTTTCCCCGCCGATAGCCCGATCCCTGACGCGCTCACGGAACGCGGTTACTTGATCACGGGATCGGCGGCGTTACGCGCAAGCGGCGAAAAGCTGGAACGCATGGCGGCTTTGACCGAGGAGATTGAAAACGCAAGCGATCGTGCGCTAACGCCGAAGCAAAAACTTGTCGTCGATTTTCTGCGCGAAAACGGCGCGGCCTCGTGCAAAGAGATTTGCGAATTCACGGGTGTATCGCCGGGGATCCCGCGTTCGTTGGAGCAAAAGGGGCTTGTCTTTTTTTTCGATCAGCCAAAGGTATTACAATCGCCGCCGGGCGCGGAACACACGCGAGGCAAAGCGGAAAAGATACGATTGACACAGGAGCAATGCAAGGCATATCAAAATTTAAGCGCGGCAATGCGGGCGGAAAAACCCAAAACGGCTTTGCTGTTCGGCGTAACAGGCAGCGGCAAAACGCAGGTGTATTTGCGTTTGATCGACGATGTTTTAGCATCGGGAAAAACGGCCGTCGTTATGGTGCCCGAAATTGCGCTCACGTCGCAGTTGCTGGAAATTTTTACCGCGCGTTACGGTGATCAAATTGCTTTGTTCCATAGCGCCATGCCCATTGCGGCACGTCTCGCGCATTGGCGGCGCGTCAAAGACGGCGCGGCGTCAATTGCCCTTGGCACACGAAGCGCGATTTTTGCGCCGCTTCAAAACCTCGGGCTGATCATTATGGATGAAGAACACGAACACACATACAAGTCGGAACAATCGCCGCGCTTTCACACGCGCGACATCGCCAAGTTCCGCGCGGGTTACGATAACGCCATGCTCCTTTTGGGGTCGGCGACACCGAGCGTGGAAAGCTACGCCGCCGCTTTGGCAGGACGCTATCAGCTTGAGACGCTCCAAACGCGTTACGCAAACGCGGAATTGCCCGCCGTGCAAACGGTTGATTTGCTGGACGAGCATGCGCGGGGCAACAAAACGCTCCTCAGCGAAACGTTGGTTGAACGATTGCGAGAGACTTTGGAAGCAAAAAAACAGGCTATTTTGCTTATCAATCGGCGGGGATACAACACATTTTTGGCGTGCGAGGCATGCAAAGAGGTGGTCACGTGCCCGCAGTGCAGCATTTCGCTGGCGTATCATTTGGCAAAAGATTGCGTGAAGTGCCATTATTGTGGTTTTACGGCGGCACGTCCGCGCGTCTGCCCCCATTGCGGCAAGCAAACGGTGCGGTTCGGCGGCGTTGGGACGCAAAAAATTGTGGAGCAATTGGCGGCACACGTTCCATCGGCACGTATTGCGCGGCTTGATGCCGATGTTTCCGCGCTTGTTGGTGCGCGTGAAACGGTTTTGCGCCAATTCGCCGACGGCGTTTATGATATTTTGGTGGGAACGCAGATGGTCGCCAAGGGTTTCGACTTTGAGAATGTGACGCTTGTGGGTGTCGTTTCAGTCGATCAGCAACTCTATTTTGACGATTTTCGCAGTTTGGAACGCACGTTCGCGCTTTTGACGCAGGTTGTGGGGCGCGCGGGGCGCGGCAAGTTCAAGGGTACGGCAGTCGTGCAGACCATCGCGCCGCAAAACGAGATCATCCAACTTGCCGCCAAGCAGGATTATCCCGCGTTCTTTGACGAGGAAATACGCATACGCAAGGCGATGGTTTATCCGCCCTATTGCGATTTGTGCATGCTTGCCGTCGTCAGCGCCGGCGAAGTGCATGCCCGAACGGGCGCGAAGCAGTTATTGCAAGCGATTGAGTTGCTCGCGAAAGACGAGTATGCCGATCAAAAAATCATCGTATTGGGACCAACCGCCGCGCGCGTGAAAAAGCTGAACAACAAGTTCCGCTGGCGTTTGCTGATCAAATGCAAGAATACGCCGCGTTTGCGTGAAATGATTGCGCGGTTGCTTGTCGATTTTGGCAAAGACAGCAGGTTTTCGGAAGCACACGCATATGCTGATATGAATCCTGCGAATATATTATGAGATGTCTTGCAATATTTTTTGATATGTTGTATAATATACACGATGATTGATGAAGCTGATTGGAGGGAATCGCCTTTGGCCGTTCGCAATATTATAAAATT
>JAITDE010000002.1 GCA_031282735.1 Oscillospiraceae bacterium
TCGCGCACCAGCAGTTCAGCGATGCCGTTGTTGGCGGTGATATCAACATTGAACAGCCCGTTCAGATGCCCAAATGCCATGTCTATCTCATTTTTTGTCCTGCCGGGCGTGTGTGCGTATGCGGCGGCGTAGTCGGCAATGCGCCCGATCTGTCGGTCGAGCCATGCGCGTGCGTCGGACAATGCATCCGGTGCCGCCATCAACAACCTTGTTTTCATGATCATTTTCGCTCCTTTTCCTGTTTGATATTATGGGATTCCTCCTTTTTCTTTTTGGCGTTGGAAATAGCGAAAGCCCATCATTCTCGTGGCAAGAATTATGGGCTTTGGGTGATATTCTGTTTTTTGCTTTCGAAAAGTGCTTCGCGGCGCGGGTTCCTATCCTGACAAAATCAGTTGCCCTGAATTTGAGGTGGCGGTTTCGATGGATGATACGATTTGGAGCTGCCGGGTCGCTCGTTCGTCGAGGATTTTCCGAATGCATACGTCGCAGATCAATCCGTGTGAGTCAGCGAAGCGGGAGTCGGAGGCGGGACGACTCCCGCCGGGGAGCGAAAGACTTGCATAATAGGCGATTTTCCTTTCATCGCCTCCATCCCCTGAAACGAAAAAACCCCCTATATAGGGGGTTTTCTCGCTACTGTTCTGACAGTATATGTGTTGCATGTCTCTGGTCGGGACGACAGGATTCGAACCTGCGGCATCTTGGTCCCAAACCAAGCGCGATACCAAACTTCGCCACGTCCCGTTCTAAGACATTATACTCCATCATGCTTGATATGTCAATAGACTTTTTCGGAATTTGACGCGTTTGCATACCTTACGCAAAAGGCTAAGAGAATTGGAAATTTAAGTTAGTCCAGCAGTTGGATACCGTTTTGCGCCGCAATGCGCAGTGCCTCCATTTTGTTTGACGCGCCCAGCTTTTGATACACCACTTGCAACGTCGATTTGATCGTGTTCAGCGACACGCACTGCTTTTCGGCCGCTTGCGCGCGTGTCAATCCCTTTGCGAGGTTCGAAAGCAACTCAATCTCACGAATGGTGAGCAGTTCGTTTTCGGTTTCACCCATCGTCTTGAGGAAAGCGCGGCGCACGTTATCGGCCTGTTTTGTTGTTTGCGAAATCGCGCTGTGCAAATCGCTGAGCCAATCTTTGGGCAGATCGGTGCCAGGTGTGCGCAACGCAAAACTGATCACCGACTTCATCGCTTTTCCCTGCTCCAAAAAAGGCGTGATGATACCGTGCGGCGAGGCAAGCTGATACGCCTCAAAGAGCTTCGTAAGCGCGATTTTTTCGTTATTCATCGTAAAATCCGCCACAATCTGAACGCATAGCACTTCAATTTCCGCAAGAAAATACGGCGTGCGTGTGCGATCCAATTTGTAGTTGTGCACCAACGAAATAATCTTGGCGTATTCCATGTGCATAAAAGCTTTTTTGCATTCGATGAGCAGTTCAATCTCTTGGGCATCATGGAACGAATACGCTTGATCCTGCGGAAAATATAACGTCAGCCAGACTTGAATCCATGCCAAATAGAGTTCGCAAATCCCTTTGATGTGCGGATAGAATTTGTTGTCCATGGATTGCTGTATGCCGCTTTGCGCCTGTTTGCACGAATCGTAATCGCCTTTGAGGAGACCGATGCGAAACAGCAAAAAGTAGGCGCGGCATTCAATTTCCAACTGATCTCCTGCCCGCGCTTCCGCCAGCGCCAGCTGATAAAAATGCTTTGCCTCGTCCCAATTGCCTTGCGTGAATTGATATTCGCACCGCGCCAAAAGGTCATAACCCGCATACATCCCCTGCACCGTGAACGAGATGTTCGGCACGCTGCGCGTCATTGCGTCGGCGAAGCAATCGAACTCGCCGACAATCGCGGGCAAGCCGATGGGGTTCACATAGGTCGGCACATGCGCGATCGTCACCGCGCCGCTTGCCACGAGCGGATTTGCGGCGTAATTGACCCGCGCATCGGCAAAATGCCGATCGAAATCGTATTCTTTGGAATAAACGCAATTGCGCAATTTCAAAAATCCCAAACTGTTATGCGCGGAATACAAAAGGATGGACGCATACGGCACGTTTTCGCGTTCAAATTTGATGATGACCGCATTCGTCGCGCTGAGCATGTCTTGGCGGAGATCCAAAACCCGCAACATCGTCAGCCGATAGGTGTAAAGCAGCAAAGCGTAAAAATAATCGCTTGGTTCAGGATTCAAAACGCAAAGCCGCTCAATCAGTTTCAAAAAAAAGTGGGCGGTTTGGCGGCTCATTGAGTTGGGCACACCATTGAGCAAACGAACCAACCCCAAATAATCACGGCACTTTTCATAAAAGAGGGCGGCTTCTAACGGTTCGCCGTTTTGTTCGTACCAATTTCCCGCGTCGCGGTGAACGATGTTGATCTCCAGTTCGGTCAATTCCGTTTGCTTTTTGCGCAAAAAAGCCAAATACTGCGGCTGAATTTTATAACTGCCGTTGAATTTGTCGTAGCCAATGTAGGGCACGACCGGGTTTTCAAAATCCCATGTTCCAACGCCAAAAACATGCCGCACAATCTCGCGTTCAAACCGCGGCAGAAGCGAAAGCTTCACCAAAAAACGCTGTTCCTTCGGCGAAAAATGCGCAAACGCGTCTTTTTCCAACATGGCGTTGATGATGCTTTTTGTGCGGTGTAAAGCCGTTCCCACATCGCCGTTCGCGTTGGTTAAACACATCGAAAACGTGCCGAGCGCCATCCCCCAACCGTCGATCATTTGGAAAATGTCGTCCCAGGCGTGGAGCGGTATCGCAAACCCCAACGCCGTAATATACGCGCGGATTTCGTCGTTGCGCAAACGCAGATCGTCTTCCGAAGTATATTGTACCTTGCCATCCATTTCCAACGGTATCACGTCGATCTCGGGCATCGTGCGGCTCAGGATCACCGTGAGGAGCGAAGCGAATTCGATTTGCAGACTATGCGACAGAAACTGCGTGATTTGCGGATTTGTGACGATATGAAAATTGTCGAGCACCATCACAAAATGCCTGGTTGGGAAGAGCCTGATTTCAACCGCTGATTCGTAGCGGCGATATTGCGTGTGCGTCTGCGGAAACCCAACCTCGCGGATCATCTTCGCGCTGACCTCCGAAACCAAAGCCATCGCGTTGCAGAAGTCATTCCAAAAAACATCCGTGTCGTTATCCGATGCTTTCAAATTCAACCAAATCACGCGGGTCGTCGCCGGCAAAGAACGCAAAAACGCGGTTGTCACTGTGGTTTTTCCGTAACCCGCCCCCGCGACCACGAACAGCAAACGCTTGCCGAGCGCCTGATGGAACATGTGCTCCATGCGTTTGCTCAAACAAAACCGATTTTCTAAAGCGCCTGTTTTTTCGATTTTCCTCACCACCAAATGACACGATGAACGCAAAAAAAATTGCGCTTTTACTGGTTTTTAGTTTAACATGAAAGGGAAAATTTGTCAAGCGATTTTTTTCTTGCTCCTCCCGCGTGAAAAAACAACCGCTTCCCCTTGACATGCGCAAATCTTTGGGGTATTATGTTAGAATAAACTGTATTTTTGTTTGTTGTCGGCTCCGGTGTGAGCGATGGATTGAAAGGAGATACCCTATGGATTTTCAGGATCAAACGGTTGTTTTGGCGCGGTTGTGCCAGCAAAAAAACCAAATGGATCCCGCGCTTTATCAAAAATATGACGTTCAACGCGGATTGCGCGATAAAAACGGCAACGGCGTGGTTGCGGGTCTGACGCAGATTTCGTCAATCATATCTTCCCGCACGGTGGACGGCGTCAAGCAATCCTGCCCCGGCGTTTTGCGCTACCGCGGAATTGACATCAAAGATATCACAAACGGATTTTTGTCTGCGGGTCGGCTTGGCTTTGAGGAGACAGCTTATCTGCTTTTGTTCGGTGATTTGCCGAACTGGTCGCAGCTGGATGACTTTCGCGCCTCGCTGGCGGATTTTTGCAAACTGCCCGTGCATTTTGTGCGCGACGTGATCATGAAGGCCGCGCGCGCCGACATGATGAACATGCTCTCACGTTCGGTGTTAACGCTGGGCGCTTATGACACCGCGTGCGACGACACAAGCATACCAAACGTGCTCCGTCAATGTCTGCATTTAATCAGCATTTTTCCGTTGCTTGCCGTGTATGGTTATCACAGCTACAATCACTACCAGTGCGACGACAGCCTCTACATCCACAAGCCTGATCCCAATTTATCCGCCGCCGAAAACACCCTGCGATTGCTTCGCCCCGACAAATCCTACACACCGTTTGAGGCAAAAATATTGGATCTTGCGTTGGTTCTGCATATGGAACACGGCGGCGGGAACAATTCCAGTTTTACGACGCACGTCGTGTCGAGCTCGGGAACGGACACCTATTCGGTCGTTGCGTCCGCGCTGGGTAGCCTGAAAGGCCCGAAGCACGGCGGCGCGAACATCAAGGTGGTGCAGATGTTCGACGATTTGCGCGAAAGCGTCAAAGACGAAACGGACGAAGAAGAGGTTGCGGCGTATCTGACCGCGTTGCTGGACAAGCAAGCGTTCGACCGCAAAGGACTTATTTACGGCATGGGGCACGCGGTGTATTCCATTTCCGATCCGCGCGCGGATGTTTTCAAAAGTTTCACGGAGCAACTGGCGGACGAAAAGGGTTGCCGCGCGGAGTTCAATTTGTATTCCATGGTGGAACGTCTTGCGCCGCGGATCATTGGGCAAAAACGTCGGATATACAAAGGCGTGAGCGCGAACGTGGATTTTTACAGCGGATTTGTCTATCGTATTTTGGGGATTCCATGCGAGCTGTTCACACCGATGTTCGCGATTGCCCGCATTGTCGGCTGGAGCGCGCACCGTTTGGAGGAACTGATCAACCAAGACAAGATCATCCGTCCCGCCTACCAAAGCGTGATTGCGGACAGGCGCTATTTGGAGATTGAACAAAGGGCTAATTGATAATAACGCGCATTGAATACTTTTTCTTGAGCAAAAACATTACACAATGATTTTGGAGACATATGGCAATTTTAACCCTGCAAAACCTATCCATGAGCTTCGAAACACGCTCGCTCTTCGCGGGCGTGCATCTGCTTGTGGAAGCCGGCGACCGTATCGCCCTCGTCGGCGCGAACGGTTGCGGCAAAACAACGCTCCTGCGGCTGATCACAGGTGAATTGCAAGCGGACGGCGGCGCGATTTTGCGCGGACGCGACACAACACTGAGCTATGCCGCGCAAACGGATGCCGCGCAAGACCCGAGCGCCACCGCATACGAGGCCATGCTGGATGTTTTTGCGGATCTCATCGCGTTGGAGCGCGAAATCGAACAGCTGAACATACGGCTTGCGCAATCCCCGTCCGACGAACTGCTGCACAGGCAAGCGGAGTGCGCCGAACGCTTTCAATCACAAGGCGGGCTGACCTTCCGTAGCCGTGCGCGGGCGACGCTGTTGGGGCTTGGTTTTGCCGAAGAGGATCACACCCGCCCCATCGGCACGTTCAGCGGCGGACAGCAGGCAAAATTGCGTTTGGGGCGGTTGCTTCTTTCGCCGGCGGATTTGCTCTTGCTGGACGAACCGACCAACCACTTGGATTTGCACGCCGTGGAGTGGCTGGAGGGCTTTTTGCGCGACTACAAAGGCGCGGTGATCATGGTGTCGCACGACCGCTGGTTTTTGGATCAAGCGGCGACGCGCACGGCGGAACTGCATCACGGCAAATTGCAGGTGTGGAACGGTGGCTACTCCAGTGCGCTGCGGCAAAAACAAACGCAAACGGAACTCGACCGCAAACATTATGAACAGCAAGCGGAAGAAATCAAACGAATTGAGGGAATCATCGAACAGCAAAAACGCTTTGGGCAGGCGCGCAATTTTGTGACAATCGCCAGCAAACAAAAACAAATCGACCGGCTCAAAGCGGATTTGATCCCGCCCGACGGATCGTTGCGCGGTTTGCGCTTTCAGTTCCCGCCCGTGCCCGAAACGGGGAACGAAGTGTTGCGCGTCACGGAACTTTCGTTTGGTTATGACCCCAAAAATTTGTTGTTTGACGGGCTTTCGGCACTAATCGAAAAGGGCGACCGCGCGTTTTTGCTGGGCGAAAACGGGTGCGGCAAAACGACGCTCTTTCAACTGATTTTGCATCGGTTGCGCCCGACAAGGGGCTGTGTCCGGCTTGGCGCGAACGTGCGCTTGGGATATTATGACCAAAACTTGGCGGATATCATATCCGCAAAAACCGTTCTGGACGACATTTGGGATACCAAACGAACACTGACGCAAACGCAAGTGCGCAGCTTGCTGGGTATGTTCCTGTTTTCGGGCGACGACGTGTTCAAAACGGTGGATTGCCTGAGCGGCGGCGAGCGCGCGCGATTGGCGCTATTGAAACTGATTTTGTCGGGCGCGAACGTTTTGCTTTTGGACGAGCCGACCAACCACTTGGATATTGCCTCCCGCGAGGCGCTGGAAGAGGCTTTGTCGCAATTTGAGGGCACGATTTTTGCCGTATCGCACGACCGATATTTCATCAACAAACTCGCGACAAAAGTGTATCATCTGCGCCCGCGCGAACTGCGTTTTTGCGGCGTACGCTACGAGGATTACCTTGCGGGAATACAGACGGATCAAACGGACACAATCCGCAAAAAAAAAGAAAAGCCGCCGAACGACTATCAATTGCGCAAAGAAAAAGCGTCGGAATACCGCAAAAAAGTGTCGGCGTTCACGCACACAGAAGCCGAAATCCTGCAGGAAGAAGCAAGTGAAAGAACGCTTTGCGATCAATTGCAAAACCCGGAAGTCGCCGCCGATTATGCCCAAATATTGGATTTGACCACGCGACTGGAAGAAACCAGAGCCCGGCTTGCGTATCTCTATGACCAATGGGAAACGATACATACAGAAATTGAGGCATATGAACTTGAACAATCCGAACTATAACATCGCCACAAACGCGATCAAAACCATCTGCGGGGCGCAAATGCCGAAGATTGCAATCATTTTGGGTTCGGGTCTTGGTGCGCTGGGGCAACGAATGAGGCAATCCATCACAATTCCTTATGCCGATATCCCCTGTTTCCCGCTTTCAAGCGCACCCGGGCATGCGGGCAATTTGCTTTGCGGACGCATCGCGAATGTACCCATCCTTGCCTTGCAGGGGCGGCATCATCGGTATGAGGGGCATTCGTTTGCCGATATCATCTTTCCCGTGCGCGTTTTGCACCAATTGGGGGTCGAAACGCTGATTGTCACCAACGCTGCGGGTGGGATCGACACGGCGTTCACGGTCGGCGATATCATGCTGATTGCGGATCACATCAATTTGATGGGCGGCAATCCGCTTGTTGGCTTGCATGACGATGCGTTCGGCGAACGCTTTTTTGATATGGGAACGGTCTACACACCCGAACTGCGCATGATCGCCCGCGCGGCCGCTGCGGATATCGGGCTGACGCTACGCGAGGGCGTCTACATTGCCGTGAGCGGACCGTCTTACGAAACGCCCGCCGAAATCCGCGCTTTTCGGATTATGGGCGCACATGCCGTCGGCATGTCAACCGTGCCTGAGGTCGTCGCCGCGCGGCAATGCGGCATGCGCGTTTTGGGTTTGTCGCTCATCACAAACATGGCGGCGGGGGTCACCGATGCCGTGCTGTCGGGCGAAGAGGTGATCGCCATCGGCACGGCACGCGCAAAGGCATTGGAATCGCTGGTCGAGGGAATACTGATCCGCACGGCTATGCGGGTATGATCATCTTATTGGTATAACGAACAGTGGCGGGAAAGGAACGTGCGTCATGGTAGACGGTTGTTGCAAATCAAGAACGGGGCAATGCGGCGGATGCGGCGGTTGTCACGGTCATATGCCGCAATTCAGTGCCGCGGAAAGCACTCTGTTGCGCCTTTTGCGGATTGCTCCATTTTTGCCGATATGCCGTTTTGTGCTGAAAACCAGCCGTTCCGCGCATTTAAGTTCCGTCGCCTTAGAGCCGGTATTTCTTGCCAAACCGACGGACACGCTCCAAACCGTTCAGGCGAACGCGGCGGCATTGAAGCATTTGGCGAGCCTCGGCATTATTGTTCTTGACTATGACATCCCCATTATAAATTGCGATTATACCGATTACAAAGAATCGCAGGTTTTCAAGTATTTTGAAGAAACGGTCGCGGAGGGCGGCAAGCGCAACCCCGCGTTCCTGTTTGACACAGCGGATTTGGAGTGCGGCAGTTTGGCGCTCACAGACGCGGGGCAGGCATTTCTCGACATACTCAACGCGTCTTTTTCTTTCGATGAATCACAAAACGGTTAAGCGGATAACTCCACAACGCGGGTATCGCCATGCTCAGCAACTTGCTGATAACCTCGTTCAGCGCGGACGGCAACGGCGACGCGCCCATGAATCCTGAGATCACTGGACCAATCACGCTATTGGCGAAAATTGTAAAAATCACCATCAAAACGTAAAGAAAAATGCTCAGTGCGGCGTTGGAATCCGCTTTAAAAGTCGACTTGCGGTTGATCGCAAACGCCGTTGCATACCCGATTGCCGTTGAAATCATGTAAGCGTAAACCACGGCGGCAAGCGGAAATCCGTCGCGTGGTGTGACAATGTGTTCCATAAAGCCAAAAACGCCGAGCCGCTCCACGCCCAAAGACCGCATACCATAAAGCAAAAGCATGTAACTGCCGAACTCAGGTGCGCTCGCGATGGTCGCGGTGATGAAGAACTTGACCAGTTTCCATCGTTCAGGCGCGTTCTGCTCCAATTTTTTGTCGAGGCGTTTCCATGCGCTTGCTGCGTTTGTTTTCGACAAAGCAAATCCCCCCAAATTTTTTGTTCACTTTACTATATTGTTTTTTGCGCAAAATGTCAAGCGAATCGCAAAAAAATGCTTGCAGATTTTAAAATATAGAGGTGCAATTATGGATATCGTCGCAAGTTATGTGAAAATCAGGGCAAGTCTCATGCGGCACGGGATTGCAACTGCGGATGTTGCGATCATCGGTGGTTCAAGCGCGGAATACTGGAAAACCGCCGCGGCGGATCTGCACCCTTGGCGTGTCGTCAATTTTGGTATTGGCGGCAGCACGGCGGCGGAGTGGATCAACTTTGCGCCGCGCCTTGTGCCGCCCTGCGCACCCAAAAAAGTGTTTATTTACGCGGGCGCGAACGATTTGCATATGAAAAAAGAGACACCCGAAGCGACGTTCGGACACGTCAAAAATCTGATTGAAACGTTGGCGAAGCTTTTGCCCCGCACACAATTGTATTACGCGGGCATTTATTTGACAAGCAAATACCGCGATGATTGGGAATCGGATCGACTGTGCAACACGATGGCGCAAACATATGCGGAATCACACGAAAACGTGATTTATATCGATATACCAACCGTACTTTGCGATGCGGATCATCGTCCCCTGCCCAATATTTTTCGTGCGGACGGCGAACATCTGAGCGAACACGGCTATGCGCTTTGGCGAAAAGCGGCTCAAGCGGCGATGCGGATTGACGCAGAGGGATAAGCGAAACATCAATTACGCAATCACAATCAAATTTTTTGGGGCGGTCGTAAGGTTCTCGCAACCGTCTTCCGTCACCAAAACCATGTCTTCAATCCTCACGCCGTATTTGTTCTCCAAATAAATCCCCGGTTCAACTGTAACAATCTCGCCAGCTTTGAGCGTGTCTTTGGAATTTGATCCGAGGGAAACACCCTCGTGGATATCCAGCCCGACGCCATGCCCTGTGCCATGGCGAAATTGCTCGCCAAAACCCGCGGCTTCGATCACATCCCGCGCGGCGGCATCGGCGGCTTTGCATGAAATACCCGCACGGATCACCCGCAACGCCTCAGTTTGCGCCTCCAACACAATGCCGTAGATCCGGTTTTGCACATCACCGATTCCCCCGACCGCCACCGTGCGCGTCATATCGCTGTGATAACCATCCACAACCGCGCCAAAATCCATTGTGACAAAATCGCCCGCCCGCACCGCGTAACCGCCGGGCACACCGTGCGGTTTGGAACTGTTCGCGCCCGCAACGGCGATTGTATCAAACGAAATGGCATCCGCGCCATTCGACAGCATGAAAAAATCCAATTCGCGGGCAATCTCGCGCTCTGTCTTTCCGATTGCCAAAAAATCCAGAATGTGCGCAAAGGCAAGCTCGGCGATCCGCTGGGCTTGCTTGATTTTTCGCACTTCATCGTCGGATTTGATGCGGCGCAGTGCAAGGATTGTGTCGTCCAACTTGCCGCTGTTGATATCCAATTTGATTTTTTTATCATACAAAGCGGCAATCGCAAGCGTCAAAAACGATGTCTCGCAGAGGCATTTTCGGCAATGCGATTTGCGAAACAACGCGGCGATTGCGTCAATCGCGCTCCCGCGTGTCTCTTGCACCTCGCAAACGGAAACAGCCGTTTTTGCCGCCTCGATATAGCGTGAATCCGTGAAGAAAACCGCAAGCTCGCGCGTGACAAACAACGTGCCGGCGGACGACGCAAAGCCCGTAAAATAAAGCCGATTGGTGGGATTGACCACAATGGCGGCAGTTCGTTTGGGCAACGATTGCCGCAGGGCCTCCAATCTGTTTTTCATGACTTCCTCCTCATATAAGAAAGTAAAACAACCAGAAGCCAGACGCGCAAACGGCATCTAACTTCCGGTATCTTTCCAATTGTTCAAATCAAACCGCGCGGGTCACATTACCGGAGCGCAAACAACGGGAACACGCGTAAACGCGTTTGGGCGATCCGTTCACAATTGCTTTCACGCGCATGATGTTGGGTTTCCATGTGCGGTTGGAACGCCTGTGCGAGTGGGAAACTTGGATGCCGAAAGCGACAGATTTGCCGCAAAAATCACACTTTGCCATGGTGACACCTCCTTAAATGGATCATTGCAAAACACAACTCCTGTAGTATAACACGTTGCGGGAGAAATTGCAAGAAAAATTTTTATAATCGAACAATTATCGCGTTTTTTCCAGCTTCGCGCATGCCTCCAGCATTACATTCACGCACGCGGCGTCGCCCTGTTGCTTGGGCATGCGCAAGCCGCCGCGCATCAGCGTGTCGCCCGAAAGAATGAAATCGTATCCGCTCACATGATACCGCGCCGTTGGATTCAAACCCTGCAAACGCAGAAGATGCCGCCAATCGTTTTTTGTTTCAAATGTGCAAAAATAGGACAACAGCGCTTTGCTTTTATCTGCCGCGACAAACATCCACGCGGTGTGCGCACCTTCAAACGGGCTTTCAAGGCGGTAAAAATCCCCTGTCGCAATTAGCGGCTGCCACTTGCGGAACTCCTCGTTGAACGCTTTCATCTCCGCAATGTCGTCCTGCGAAAGCTTGGTCAAATCCAACTCATAGCCGAACGTGCCGGCCATGGCGACGCTCGCGCGGAATTGCAAAGACGTGCGGCGGCTTGAATGAATCGTGTTCATTTGCACATGCGCGCCCATGCTCGCAATGGGATACGCCATAGACGTGCCGTACTGGATTTTAAGGCGATCGACGGCGTCGGTGTTGTCGGAACACCATGTTTGCGGCATATAATAGAGCATGCCCAAATCAAAGCGTCCGCCGCCGCCCGAACAGCTCTCAAAAAGCACGTCGGGGAAGGCCTCCGTCAGGCGTTCAAGAAGTTCATACAAACCCAAAATATAGCGATGCCAAACTTCGCGCCCACGCTCGGGCGGCAGACCGGCGGAAAACACCTCGGTCAGATTGCGGTTGAAATCCCACTTCAAATAGCTGATATCCGCACTGCTGAGCACCGCGCTGATTTGCGCAAAGAGATTGTCACGCACTTCGGGCAGGCACATGTTGATCACATATTGGTTGCGCCCAAGGCTCGATTCGCGCCCCGGAATGTGCAACGCCCAATCGGGGTGCGCACGATATAGATCGCTATCGGGCGAAATCATTTCCGGCTCAAACCAGATTCCAAAAGCCAAACCCTCCGCTTTGATGCGTTCCGCAAGCGTTGCAAGCGAACAGCCGAGTTTGTCTTCGTTCACCGTCCAATCGCCCAAAGAGCAGTTGTCGCTGTTGCGCACACCGAACCAGCCGTCGTCCATCACAAGCAAATCAATGCCCGTCTTTGCGGCCTCATGCGCGATCGCAACCAATTTATCGGCGTCAAAATCAAAATATGTCGCCTCCCAATTATTGATCAGCACGGGGCGCGTTTTGTGCTTCCACGTGCCACGAATGAGATTGTTGCGATACAAGCGATGCAGTGTGCGCGAAAGCCCGCCGATACCCTCGTCGGAATATCCCAAAACGGCTTCAGGCGAGGCAAACGATTCGCCCGGCATAAGCATCCAAGCAAAATCCGTCGGATTGATCCCCAGCGTCACACGGGTCGTATGCATTTGCGAAACTTCCGCCTCAATGCAAAAATTGCCGCTGTATACCAACTGAAATCCATAGGCTTCGCCGTGCTGTTCGGTTGCGTCTTTGCGGCAAATCACGGCGAACGGATTGAGCTGATGCCCCGAAGATCCGCGTTTGCTCCCCACGCTCTGTGTGCCGTGGAACAACGCGTGACGCTCCACCGCCCGCTCGCGTATCCATGCGCCATGCAAGCTGATCATGTCGTAATCGCTCTCGTCAAAATCCACGCACGCGCTTTGCACCGACTGCAATTTGATTGGGCGCGCACCGATGTTTTCGGCAATCGCCCAGCGAGTGATAACGCTGTATTGCGCAAACGCGCAGTAATACAGCGTAACACGCAGCCCCAAATGCGCGTCCTGCGTTGCAACGGCAAGCGTCTGCGCCTCGTCCGCGTGGTTGCAATAGGTTGACGGCAAAGATGGAATCGGCGGCTTGCCTTGCAAAATCTTGTGCGAAACATACTTCAAACGCACGCCGCTCGCGCCGTTCGCCTCCTCCGCCGCGATTGCGGCCACGCGAAAATCCCCCAATCCATTGCCGGGGTATTCCTGCAGCGAGGTGTCAAGGTTGTATTCCGGCGCGTCCGCCGGGCTTGCGCAGAACGACGCGCCGCCGCCGCGCCCCTGCAAATGCGACAAATCGCCGTCGCTCACATGCGCACCGTAATAAAGGTGAAAAATATCCCCCTGCGGCGTAATCGTGAACGCGTAACTCGCCTTGCCGGCATCTAACTTAAAAGTGCGCGTGTTTTCATCATAAAAAACAGCCATTGGCTCTTGCTCCTTTCGTTTGCCTTTCGTTCATTATAAACGATTGCAATCAAAAACGCAAGAACCAATGGTGTTTTTGTTACGATCTTTTTCCGCCGTCTTTGTTCAGGTCACGGTTGCGAGCGACGCCCAAATGGTATCAATCGGTAATAACGCGCCGCCCGTGATCGCCGCAGGCGAATCCCAGAACGTTTCCCTGTAGTTCCACTTCGCCGTGCCGACGGATTCCACAGTCACTTCAATCCGCAAACTTGCGTCTTCATAGCTTGCCGGCAGGCTCGCCGCAAGCTTCACTTGTGTAAACAAGTCTTGACCCGCATCGGTCGTTGAAGTGCCGGGATTCAATTTGTGCAAGTAATAATAGTAACCGTCTCCGCCATCCGCCCAGTCGGTTGTGTTCAAGTCGGGTAACAAAATTTCTTTACCGATTCCGGCGGGAAGGGTCGTTTCCCCATCGTCCGCGACCACGCGCGGCAACACCATAATCCGCACAAACGCCGGCACGTCGCCCGTATTGCTCGCGCCCACGCGCTTGTTGACGATATCGCCCGCTTTCGGCGGGATCGATGGCGTCACAAACACATCGACAACCTCCACTTTGAAGATACGCTTGCTTGTGACAAAGCGATTGATTGCGCCGTCCGTTGAAATAAACCACGCCATCGTTCCGCCGAAGAGCATAAAAACCGTAAGCACAATGGAAAGAGGAATCGCCAACGGCCGCATGGATCGAATCGTGCGCGCCGCAGGGTTTTTTCGTCCAAAGTGTGGCATTTGGTTCACTCTCCCTTCATTTCTGACAGCGCAAGGCGCATCATTTCGTTTTTGCGCTGTTCATCTTTTCTTTTGCGGAGAAACACAAGCGTTGCGCTGATCATCAGCAGACCGCTCGTCGTCATACCGAAAAGGACGTAGCCTGCGGTTTGCCCTGTTTTGGGCGGATCCGGATCCGGCTCGCGGGCGGCGTTGAAAATCCATTTCACGTCGGCTTTGCTGATCGTTTCGCTTGGCACCATCAACTCGTCCACAACCAGTTTGATTTTCAACACGGACTCGTCGCCCGTTTTGTATGTGCCAAGCTGCAAAGCGTTTTGTACCATATTACTGTCGTCGTCGCCGCGCACCGCGCCTTTGTAAATTTGTGTGCCGTTGAGTTCCAGTGTGAGTTCAATCGCCTCCAAAAGATCAACGGGTCCCTCGGGTTTTTCCGGTTCCGCAATCAGCGTCAAGGCATATGGCATACCCTCCGACAAATTGCGAATCGTGATTGTTTTGGTCAAAACATCTCCGGGCATCAGTCCCACGGCATTGATGATATATTCACCATCCGCGTTCACTTGGATTCCGTCCTGATCACCAATCAAAAATCCAGCAGGGAGACCCACCGCCGCCGCGTTTGTCGCCGTTCCGGAAAGCACGGCAATCAACGCCATCAAGGCAACTATCCAAGATTTGATTCGATGCATAATCTCCCCTCCTCTATCCACTATTCGACGACATCAAATGAGCCGGCAGCGACAAGCGCCGCAACAATTTCTTTGCCGACCGTGCCTTCCTCCAAGTTCCAGCCTGTCACCGATGCGACGGCGGATTCCAACGGCTGAATTGCTTCCATGTTCACATAGAGATCATAGACCATGTCGGAATACTGCGAATTGGCGGTTTCGTCGAGGGTAACGCTATACAAGAGCAGAGGCGTGATCGAGCCCGGTTCGATTTTGCCGATGTAATAGAACCAACCGTCTTCGATGTTGTAGAACCATTTGCCCGGTTGAGGCGTATCGGTCAAAGCATCGTAATTGAAGTGGATAAGCGCGTCCAAATGCGAATCGGCAGTGGTCTCGATGAGTTTAAACTCGGCATCGAACACTTGTTTTGTGCCTTCCGCGCCGCTGCCCGTCTTCTCGTACGGTGTCTCCGTGCGGAAATCGGCCCACGCCGTTTTGGTGGTCTCGCGCCCGTCGAAAGCGAAGAACTTCAAAGTGCCCGGCACCATTTTGATCACAGAGCCTTCCACATAAAAGTCCGCGCGGCAGGATTGCTTCACGCCGTCATACGTGCCGCCCGTGATGGGATTCCAGATGATGATCGAATAGCCTGTGCTGGTGCTCACGGGGCTGACCGTGTCGGTGATCGTCACGGTTTTAACAAGCATCGTGGCCTCAATCACCGCGCCTAGCGCAGTCGTCACATCCGCATCAACGGTCAAGCCGGCCTCTGCAGGCGTTTTCCACTCGGGATCTTCTGCGTAAGCGTACGCATCGAATTCCACGGGCACTTGCGGAACCGCATAGGGTTTGTCGCTGTACTTGACTTCGCTCGACAGCTTGTCAAGCACTTCCTCAAACGAGATGCGGGCAAGGATGTCGTTCGCGCCTGTGTTGGATGCGGCGACGTTCTTGATGATCGTCTGACCAGGCATCCACTCTTTTGGTTCTTTGAAGACTTCATAAAGAATTGCCGTGCCGTCGGTGATTTTTGCGGTTTCAAAGTGGTTCTTTTTGCCGTCGGTTGCAGTAAACCATGCGAATGTGCTGCCTGTGATCACGACAATGACTGCCATAAACACCGCGAGCGCAAGGATGATGGGTTTGCGTGTTTTCATGTTTTTCATTTTGTTTTGTCCTTTCTTTTTATGGATCGTTTTTTTGGACTTCCTTTGCTTTTTTGGGGAAAACTTTTATTCATGCGCCGATTCCGGTTCGGCGTTAGAATCGCTGGAACGTGCGCAAGGGATCAATGCAGCTTTGCCATGAATCCAAAATCGTTCGTCTTGCTTTCTTTGACAAACGGAGTCTCCACTTTCACGCGGCGCAAATACACCGTCAACCACTGCTCAAAGTTATCGGTATAATCCAGTGTCACGTCTCCGACGCTCCTCGACAAGCTGGAATGCGCGGCGTTTGTGGGCGTGGCGTTGTAGCCCCAATAGGTGTAGCCTGCGGGTATGAGCGGATCGATGGCATAAAGCGGGTCGGCGTTGTTCGGCAAAACATATTTTGTGTAACCCGTTATGCCGGCGCCCTCCAAGCCGCTTGAGGATGCCAAACCAATTGATTCGCCGTTGTTTTCCATCGTGTAATACCCGACTGCGGGAAGTTCCACATAAGAACCGTCTGGGTTAACTACAATCTGGCGCAAATGGAGTATCATGCTGTTTTCCATGCGGTGATAGGTCGAATTCGTATAAACCGCTCCCTCACCCGCCACAGTGACGCTCGCCGTGTTCATATAATCGGTGAGAGACGCCCTGGTCTTATTCACCCGCGCTTGTATTTTGAACGTCGTCATTCCTTGCGCGAGGGATGCCGCGCTCCACGTGACGCGAGTGCGCCCCGTTGTGGGATCGACCGTTGCGCTCGACGCGGTCGGCGTGCTGTTGACATAAGCCATGCCTGCTGGCAACAAGTCGCTCACATCGCCGATGATAGCCGGCGGTGCGGATGGCACATAGGTGTCGAACGCCGCCCACACCCTATTAAAACCTTCCTGGGCAGTAAGAGAGTAATTCAATTCCACCCACGCCCATTTATCTGGACTAACAGCTTTATAGGAATTAATTGCCTCTGTAGTTTGGGTGGCTGCACCATAAGAGCGATTATAATTCACGCCAATGAAGATGCCGTCTGGCAAAGCCTCGTGATATCGGTTGAGAGAAGAAAGAACTGCTTCTTGCGCCGTAGATATCCAGTCGGAAATCATAACGATGACAGGAGTTCGAGCAAAATCGGTGCGGGGAATTGCTTTTCTCGGATAACTTGTATCTGTGCCGTAGGTAATGCTTGTATCGCCTGAAAGCTTGTCTGTCGCCGCGCTGATGAACATGGGGCAGTCGTCTTGCGCGTATAGTGGTGTCAAAGCGTACGCATTTGCGATTGTTGTGGCATAATCCGCAGGACCGACAAACGGAGTGTCGATTTGCAAAACCGTATATTGCGGGACATATTGAATATTCTCGGTACAGTTCATACCCATAACCGCGACACGACTGCCGGGGTAGTTTTCAAACACCTTTTGGCTCATTTGCAGAACCAAATCGCGCGATTTGTCGCGGACGCCACCCATTGAACCGGACCAGTCAAGGGCGAAAACAATGTCGTACTGCTGCTTTTCGATGACCTCTTTGTTGTCGTTGAGCACATTCAGTGTGTATTCGACAATATCATTGATGTTCACGTCAACAGGGGCGGCTTCCGTTCCGTTGCTTTGAATCCCCGTGCTGGTCAATCTCGCACTCTTGCTCACGTTGAGCGGGAGACTTCCCACTTCGTGGTATGTTTTGTTGGACTTCACCGCGTTGACTTCTTCCAAGATCACGCTGGCCTCGTTGATAAACGTGAGGTTGGATGCAACCACTTTACAATACACTTTGATGGTGTTGTAACCGCTTGGAAATGTGTCGAAATTCCACGAAACCAATTCCCTGTTGCCGAGAACTTCCACTGTGGAGTATGCGTCGTGGTCGTCACTGATGTACTCCAACC
>JAITDE010000012.1 GCA_031282735.1 Oscillospiraceae bacterium
ATCAAAATATTCAGCCTGCCGCGTGCGCCAAGCCCCGCTCGCTGTGCGAGCGATACCTCAGGAAGCGGAGAATCGTCGCAAAAAGCGGCGAATTGATCGTTTGGAAATTGTTCCCGTAAGAGCGCGATTGCTTTTTCGAGCCGCGCGCGGATCACTTCGTGATAATCAGCAACACAGGCATAACGCGCCAAATTCCTGCCGCCGTAGGCTTCTTCGGGCATTTTATAGGGGAACGCGGCGGCGATCACGCTTTTTGAGAACTGCGGCAAACGTGCTTTCGCGCGGACATCCAAAGCCGCAAAGCGGTCGTCCCAAGCAATCGCGTTCCATAGGGGCAGGAGGTCGTCGATTGTCATGCCGTGCCCCCCAAACGCCCCAGCGCAATCACGCACGGCATGGTTAGAACGCTCAAAAAGCTGACGACGGCAACCGCTTGCGCGGCATAGCCCGCGTCGCGCCCGTGTTTTGCCGCAAACACAACGGTATTGTTCGCGCTCGGCGCACTGGCCGAAATCAAAACGGCGGTCACGAGGGCATCGCCCTGCGCGTGAAAAAGCCTGAACACCAGCAAAATACAGGCGGGAACCGCAAAGAGTTTAATCACAATCGTGGCGATGATCTTTTTGTTCTGAAAGACAGACCCCAGTTTGGTGTGCGAGAGGTGCGCGCCAAAAATGAGCATCGCCAGCGGCGAGTTCATGGCGGCAATGGAGTTGATGGGCGAGGTCAATGCCGCGGGGACATTGACGCGCAACAAAAACAGCGGTAAGCCGACCAGAACCGAGAGCACACCCGCGTTAAGAAGCAACGATTTTGGTTGAAAGTTGACCACGATGCCATCTTTGCCGTGCTTTTGGAAAGGAATCCCGCCGCTCATCACATATTCGCCATGCGTGAACGAAAAAATCTGGAATGTTAAAATAATGGCCGATCCATAGAACACGCCCTCCGTGCCGGCGAGCGCTTGCGCCAGTGGGAGCGCCATGTAGCCGCAATTGCCGTAGATTGACGCAAAATGCAACACACTTTCGCTCCCATTCGCACTGCGATTGCGAAAGAACGGTTCGCTGAGCAATATGCCGACGATATGCATCACAATACCGCAAAAAACGGCGATTGCAAAGCCGCGCAGTGTCTGCGGTGTATTTTCGAGTGAGAAAAACGAGCGCAACATCACGCAAGGCGTCACGATGAAAAACAGCAGTTTGGTGCAAGTTTGCGCGATGGACGACGTGAACCAGCCGAGCCTGTCGCCGATCACGCCGATCGCCACCATCACATAGAGCATGATCACTTGCGTGAGGGCGGTTTGTGCGTTATGTAAAAAATCCATCTAAGCTTGCGATCCCTCTTCCGTTTTGGCGGGAATCTCCGATTTTTGTGCGCTGATCAAGATCCTGCCGGTTAAGAACACGGCAATGAACAGCGCGAGTGCCGCGTCACACCACTCCACAGGAGCATCTTGCGACAAACTTGCGCCGCCGCCCGTGGCCTGAACAATGAAGCGCGGCACAAAGCAAACCATCCCCAGCACGGCGGCGGGAATACCCGCGCCAAAGAGCAAGCCCGCTTTGTGTTTGTCGCTGATGCCCGCAAAGACCTGCGCAAACGTCAAAAAGAACAGCAGGAGGCACGAGAGCATGAGCAAATCCAAAAACAAATCGGAAACGCGCAAATAGCTGATCATGCGGGCGAAGCGGCGCAAAATGCGGCAGATCGTCCAAGCGAGCGGCGCTAAGAGCAACAAACGATTGAGTTGTTTTTTTTCTTTCGGCAGCCAGTCGCAAAAAGCGAGCGACACAAAAAAGAGTGCGCTGACCGCGCCAAAAACACCTTCCAAAAGGGCGGCGATCGCGCCCGAACGGGTGAAATACTGCAACACGCTTGCGCCGGTTTGATATTCCAGCCCCGCAACGTAGATCCCCGCGCCGAAATCCGTGAAAATCCCTGCGGCACTGCGGAACGCGCTCACGGCGTTGAGCACCAACGCAACCGCAACCGAGGCGGCAAAGAGACCTTCGGCGACGCGCGGACGGAATCCAAAATCCGGCATCGTGTGCTTTTTGCGCACCAATCCAAGCAACAACGGGGTTACAATCAACAATGCCAGCAGGGCGTAGAGCATATAAACGCTTCTATCTTCGGCGTTGATCCAAAATCCGGTTTTCCCTTCCACAAGGGTCATCGTTTGAAAGATGCGCAGGGGGAGCAGCGCGGCGGTGAGCACGGCGGTGAAAATGATCAGGATCGCCGGCAGTTTGGATTTTTTGATGATGGGCGTTTCAGCAATCATGGAATTCCTCTTCTATCACTCAGATATGTTCCTATATTGACACGCGTTATGATTCATCATATGATTCTACTCTTCAAAAAAGTAGGTGTTCACCTACAGCACACGCAACATTTGCGTAACCTGCAAGCCGTCGATTGACGCGAGGGCCTGTTTCACAAGGCGCGGCGTGGCGACGCCTGTCATGAAGCAAAGCGAGCCGCTTGCTGTTTTTTTCTCTTCCATGGTCGGAAATAAACCAACGAGTTGCTGACGCGCCTGATCGGTGTCGTCGGCGATCGCCCGCACGAACATGTTCACGGCATCGTCGTCCGCATCGGCGACAAAATGCGTGCCGCCGGCTTCCCAGCCGAAAAATCTGCGGCGCGTCGTATGTTTGGCGCAGTCGATAATATCCGCCACAACCGCGCTTGCGGTTGGCAGTTTGCCCGCGCCGCGCCCATAAAAAATCACGTCGTCAATGGCGTTGCCGCGCACGAGGATTGCGTTATAGACATCGCGGACATTCGCAAGCATGCTTTCGCGCGGGACAAGGGTTGGCGCGACGCTGCAGCTGATCCGTCCGTTCGGCAGCCGCTTTGCGCGGCCCAATAACTTGACGGCGTAACCAAAATCGCCCGCGGCTTCCACATCATCTGTCGTCAACGCCGCAATGCCTTGGGTGCGCACTTGCTCGGGATAGACATGCTGACCGAACGACAGGGCGGCGAGGATACAGATTTTGCGGCAGGCATCGTGCCCATCAATGTCGGCCGTGGGATCTGTTTCGGCATAGCCGTTGTTCTGCGCCAAACGGAGGGCATGATCGAACGGCATTGCGTTTTCGATCATGCGCGTTAAAATGAAGTTGGTCGTGCCGTTGAGGATACCCGCGACCTCTGTGATTTCGTTTGCCGCGAGACATTGCGTGAGCGGACGGATAATCGGGATGCCGCCGCCGACGCTGGCTTCAAACAAAAAGTTGACGTTGTGCTCCTTAGCGACGCAAAGCAAATCGTAGCCCTTGGTTGCAACCAACTCTTTGTTGGATGTAACCACGCTCTTCCCCGCCAGCAGGCATCGGCGCACAAAATCATAAGCGGGATTCAACCCGCCCATGGTTTCCACAACAATCCCGATGTTTTCGTCCCGCAAAATCGTTTCGAAGTCGTGTATGATGAGTGATTCAAACGGATCGCCGGGAAAGTCAAGCAAATCCAGAATATATTTGAGGTTGAGCGACGACTGCATGGAACGCGCGACGATGCTCTCATAATTTTTTTGCAGAAGCAACGCAACGCCCGATCCAACCACGCCGTACCCCATAATGGCAATGTCCATCTCAAAAATCCGCCTTTCAAAAAACGCTTTCACACTAGTTTAGCATGATTTTGCATGATTTGCAAGTAGATTGACTTTTTTTTCTTTACAATTACGTAAGAAAATGCTAAAATACCAGCGGAACGAACGGATCTTGTTCATCGCACATGAAAAGGAGAGATATTGTGGGGGAAAAAACCAAAGCAATCACCGGGCACATACCAAGGTCAGAGCGCAGCACATACTTCTTCGGCGCATTCGGTCAAGGCATGATGTACGCGGTCATGTCGTCTTACATTTCCGATTTTTACCTGAACGTGATGGGGATCGGCGCAATGTTCGTCTTTTGGCTGATGCTTTTCGCCCGTATTTGGGACGCCGTCAACGACCCCATGATGGGCGTGATCATGGATCGAGTCAATCCAAGGCGCGGCAAAATGCGCAGCTGGCTTTTTGTCGTCACAATCCCTGTGGCAATTTTCACGATCCTGCTTTTCTGGTCTCCGTCGTTTATCCCAAAAGAATCGCTCATGTTTTACGCCGGCATCACCTATGTGCTTTGGGGCATGATTTACACGGTCGGCGATATTCCGTTCTGGAGTCTCCCCAACGCAATGACACCGAACGCGGACGAACGCGGCAAATTGATTTCGCTCAGCCGCACGTTCAACGGTGTCGGTTCGGCAATCCCTATGGCGCTCGTGATGATTCTCGGCCCTGTGCTCGGCAAACTCAATTTTTCGGGCGCGGCGTTGGAACAGCGCAAATATTTGATCACCGCGCTGATCGCGGCGGGCATCGGCGGGTTGCTCTACTTTCGCACGGCTTTTAAAGTGCATGAGCGTGTGCCGCTTCCCCCAAGCCAAAAACGCGAAAAGGGCAGGGGTGCGCTTTCGGTCATTTTCCACAGCAAGCCGCTTATGCTCACCGTGCTGATGGGTATTCTCGCAAGCGGACGCTACATGTTTCAAGCGGGCGTGATGCATGTGGCGCGTAATGTGTTCTACCTTGGCGCGGATATCTCCGCCCTTTCAGCCGATGCGCGCGAAAAGGCAATACAAGGCAGCATCACGCAGGTGCAGTTGGTTTTTCAAGTCGCCGTGGCGGTTGGCATGTTCGGGTCAATGTTGCTCATACCCAAGCTCATCGAACGTTTCAGCTACAAGCAATTGATTATTTCAACATGCCTTATCGGCGGGGCTTCGGGGCTTTGCATGTATTTTGTCGGTTATGACAATCTTTTCGCGCTTGTGCCGTTTTTGGTGATATGCAGTATTCCGTTGGGCGTGATCAACGTGGTGTCCTATGCAATGATCGGCGACGCGCTCGACCATGTGGAATACACGACGGGCTTCCGTCAAAACGGATTGGGGCAGGCGTGCCAATCGTTTGTGCTCAAACTCGGCAACGCGCTTGCAACGTCGGTCATCGTGCTGATGTATAAAATTTTGGATATCGACTTGGGCAACGTCGCCGTGCGCACAAGCACCATTGCGCCGCAAGAACTCGCCAACGCCGCAACGGTGCGCGGTGGGATGTTTTCGCTGGTATCGCTCATCCCGGCAATTTCGCTGCTCTTGTGCGTCGTTCCGTTGTTCTTCTACGATCTGACCGGCGGCAAACGCCGTGAAGTGATGGAAGGTCTTGCCGCGAAACGCGCCGCCAGAGCCGCGGATGAGTTGATAATTGAGAATTAAAAATTAAAAATTGCGAATTAAAAAATCGAGAATGCGTCACTCGTCCTCAACCGCCCAGTTCATGGAGCGTTCAACGGCTCGCCGCCAACCGCGATAGAGCTTGTCGCGCTGTGTGCGCGGCATTTTGGGAACAAATACGCGATCCACTTGGCGATTGAGCGTGATTTCCTCTTTGTTTTGCCAAACGCCGGCGACAAGCCCCGCCATATACGCCGCGCCGAGGGCAGTGGATTCCACAACTTTGGGGCGGTTCACTTGCGTTTGGCTCAAATCGGCTTGAATTTGCATCATGATATTGCTCACGCTCGCGCCGCCGTCCACGCGGATTTCCGAAAGCCGCAAGCCCGCGTCGGCGGACATTGCCTCCAGCAAATCGCATAACTGATAAGGGATGCATTCAATCACAGCCCGCGCGATGTGTGTGCGGTTTACGCCGCGTGTGAGACCGACCAGAATACCGCGGGCATACATGTCCCAATAGGGTGCGCCAAGCCCCGTGAACGCGGGCACGAGATAAACGCCGTTGGCATCGGATACGCTGGCGGCAAGTTCGTCGCAACGCGCGGCGGAGTCAATCAATTTGAGTTCGTCGCGCATCCATTGGATGACCGAACCCGCGTTGAACGCACTGCCCTCAATGGCGTATTCCACTTCGTCGCCCAACCCCCACGCGATGCCCGTGAGCAAATTGCGTTCGGAACACGCGCGTTTTTTTCCCGTGTTCATGAGCAAAAAACAGCCTGTTCCATAGGTGTTTTTGGCTTGACCCGGCAAAAAGCACGCTTGCCCGAAAAGCGCGGCGGGTTGATCGCCGATCGCGCCTGTGATGGGTATGCCCGCCAATTCGTGCAGACCGATTAGCCCCGGCGCAACCTCGCCGTGGAACGCGCCCGACGGCACTGGTTTGGGGAGGATATCCATGGGGATTGTGAGTAAATCACACAACGCTTGATCCCAGCAAAGGCGGTCAACATCAAAGAGCATGGTGCGTGAGGCGTTGGAATAATCGGTCACGTGGCTTTTGCCGCCCGTAAAATTCCAAATTAGCCATGTTTCGACCGTGCCGAAGCAAAGCCGCCCTTGGTTGGCAAGTTCCCGTGCGGCGGGAACATTGTCCAAAATCCATTTGATTTTCGTTCCCGAAAAATAGGCGTCGATCACCAAACCTGTTTTTGATTTGACCAAATCGGCGCAACCGTTCGCCTTGAGTTCCTCACAAAGCCCCGCCGTGCGGCGGCACTGCCAAACAATCGCGTTATAAACGGGACGCCCTGTGGATTTATCCCACAAAATGGTGGTTTCGCGTTGATTGGTGATGCCGATTGCGGCAATGTCGCGCACCGAAACGCGTCCCTCAATCTCGCTGAGCACCAATTCGAGGGCGTTCATCTGGCTGTAGAGGATTTCCATCGGGTCATGTTCCACCCAACCCGCTTGCGGATAGCATTGATCGTATTCCTTTTGCGCCTTGGCGACGATGTTGCCTTGCCGATCAAACAAAATAGCGCGCGAACTCGTTGTGCCCTGATCCAGCGCAAGGACATATTTTTTGGTTGCACTCATGACAATGGCCTCCGTATTTTTTACTGTTCAATTTAGTATAACGCGCGGTTGTGCGCTTTCGTAAAAATTTTGCTGGACACGTACCCGATAATGATGTATGATAGAGACGGCTTTTGATATCATAGCTATGATGGATGATTTGGAGGCTTTTGATGCAACGGATTGAAATACAAAAAATCCACAAAAACCCGAGCGACTATACCGAGGGGCAAATTGTTGTTTGCGGTTGGGTGCGCACGTTGCGCAGTTCCAAAGCGGTCGCCTTTGCGCAAATCAACGACGGCAGCGGTTTTGTTGGCTTGCAGGTTGTGCTGGAGGTCGGCGCGTTGCCCGATTTTGCGTCGCTATGCAAGTTGGGTGTTGGCACGGCCGTTGAAGTGCACGGAACGTTGCGCCTCACGCCGGATGCCTCGCAAGCTTTTGAGCTGCTCGCCGCGCGCGTCGTCGTGCAAGGCGCGTGCGATGGTGCGTATCCTCTGCAAAAAAAGCGGCATTCGCCGGAGTTTTTGCGTACGATCGGGCATTTGCGTCCGCGCACGAACACCATCGGCGCGGCGCTGCGGGTGCGCAGCGCGGCGGCATACGCAATCCACAGTTTTTTTATGGAACAGGGTTTTGTGTATGCGAACACGCCGATCATTACCACGGCGGATGCCGAGGGCGCGGGGAAGATGTTCCGCGTGACCACACTGGATATCGAAAACCCGCCGCACACGCGGGACGGCGCACTGGACGAGCATGCGGATTTTTTTGAAAAACCCGCCTATCTCACCGTTTCGGGGCAACTGCAGGGCGAAGCGATGGCGATGGCGTTCGGCAAAATCTATACCTTCGGTCCGACTTTCCGCGCCGAAAAATCCTATACCGCGCGGCATGCCGCCGAGTTTTGGATGGTCGAACCCGAAATTGCGTTCGCCGACTTGCAAGACGACATGCGCCTTGCCGAAAGCATGATCAAATATGTAATTGACCGTGTGCTCGCGCAATGTTCCGACGAAATCGCGTTTTTCAATCAATTTGTGGATAACGGTCTGCTCAATCGGTTGACGCATGTCGCAAACGCCGATTTTGCCCATGTGAGCTACACGCGGGCGATCGAATTGCTCACGCCGCATAACGATCAATTTGAATACAAAGTGTCGTGGGGCATTGATTTGCAAACGGAACACGAGCGCATGCTCACGGAGATGCTTTTCGGCGCACCCGTGTTCGTGACGGATTATCCCAAGGAAATCAAGGCGTTCTATATGCGTCAAAACGACGACGGCAAAACGGTTGCGGCAATGGATTTGCTTGTGCCGGGCATCGGCGAAATCATCGGCGGAAGCCAGCGCGAGGAGCGTTTGGATTTGCTCGCCGACCGCATCCGCGCCATGGGTCAGCACCCCGAACAATATGACTGGTATTTGGATTTGCGCCGCTACGGCGGGTGTCCGCACGCGGGTTTTGGGCTGGGATTCGAGCGTTTGATTATGTATTTGACGGGTGTTGCGAACATCCGCGACGTGATCGCTTTTCCGCGGACGACCGGGAGCGCGGCGTATTGAGATTATAATTGAGATTATAATAGATTTTCATTTACATATCGCGAAACAGCGCGCGGTTGTTTTTGACGTATCCCAATCCGCTGAGGATGGTCACCAGCGTGACGATCGCAACAAAAATGTGATTGACAGTCATAAAAATCGAAAGCAGCACATGATCGGGCACCGCGAACGCCGTCGGAAGCCATTTGACGAACAATCCGTAGCAGATCCAAACCATTTGCAGCACCGTTTTGATTTTTCCTAAGATATCGGCGGCAATCACTTTGCCGTTTGAAGCCGCAAGCAGTCGAATGGATGTGACCACGAATTCCCTTGCCAGGATGATGATCACGGGCACGGCATGCACAAGCCCGCCCGGAATAAAGCAAACAAGCGCGGTCATCACGAGCAATTTGTCGGCGAGGGGATCCATCAGTTTGCCAAAGTCCGTCACATATCCCTTTGCCCGCGCGATTTTGCCGTCGAGCAAATCAGTCAGCGAAGCAAGGGCGAAAGCGATCAGCGCCCAAAGGTAGTTCCAAGCGATGCCGTCGGCAAAAAAAAGCCAGGCAAAGAGCGGAATCATCAAAACGCGCAGTACAGTCAGCTTGTTGGGCAAATTCATTTTGTTCCCTCCAATTCGTGATTGTGATTGTGATGTGTTACGGAAAAATCCCATTGATCAAATGGCATAATCGTCAAGCCGGAAAATCAATAAATCGACCAAACACGGCTGTTTTGACCGCGTTTGGTTGGTTTTGTTTTTGGTGCGGTTTTTCATAACGCGTCTCCGCTATTATTGCCCCGCATGACTGCGGAACGGAATGAATTGGTCCGCCCGGAGGGATTTGAACCCCCGACCTTCAGAATCGGAATCTGCTGCGATATCCAGCTTCGCTACGGGCGGACTAAACGTGACCGTCACATTATACTTGATTTGCAGGCGTTTGTCAAGTTCGAATACAAAGATCCGAATCGGATATTATACGAGCGAATTTCATAATCTTTGCGCAAGCAGGCTTATTTGCTCCGCGCGTATCGATCGGTTGTCCGCTTGTTTTTGCGTTCCGCAAACAGCATCACGATTGCCACGATGCCGCTGCCCGCCGCCAATATCGCCCACATCCATATGTTGCCGCCCCCGCCTGTTTCGGGCGCGTCGCCCGGATAGTTTTGATCTTTGTATGTGTTGACGATTTCCATACCGTTGATTTTGTGGGTATAATGCGGCACATTGGCTTCGTCGATCGTGTAGGCGATCGCGTTGCCCTTGCTGTTATACTTGGGAAGCTGAACTGACCATTTCCAACCATCGGCGGCGGTGACAGTGATCTTCTTGACCGTCTCATCGCCGTTTTTGATATACACCATGATGGAATCCGGACGATCCGCGGCGGGCGCGATGCCGTAATTCCACGTTTTTTTGCCGTCGAGCGTGATGAAATCAATTTTGCTCGTGCCGTGCGTGTTGATCAGATCGTAACCCCGCACCGTCTTGGTGTAACCGTCGATTGTGTCCTCATCCACCGTGTATTGAATCGCCGTTCCGTCCGCGCGGTTTTTGGGCAGTTTGAAACTCCACGCCCAATTGTTCTCGGCGGTGACGACTGCCTGCGCGGCGATTTGATCGCCGTCTTTGATATAAACGGTAATGGCATCGGGGCGATTGACAATGGGATTGTCGCCGTGTTCCCATCGTTTTGAGCCGGAAACAATCACCTCGTCGTCGCTTGGCTGCGTGAACGTGTTGGTGATCACGAAGCCGGACGCGGCATCCCCCGCAATGGTTTTTGTGTAACCGTCTGGAACGGCGGATTCGTCGACTGACCAAACATGCCCTTCTTCAAGCGCGTTCCACGTGTAATGCCAATTGCCGGCGGCATTCAAAACCGCAGGATCGCCGTGGGGTTGACCGTCCATGAACAACTGCACCGATATCGATTCGGGTTGTGCGGAATTTTCGCCGCCATCCCACACTTTGGTGACGCTGACCGCCGTTTTGCCCTGTATGCCGTAATCATTGACGAACGCGGCGATATCTGTCTTGTCGCCGTCAGGCTTGGCGTATTTCGCCGATTTTACAACCAGTTTACCGTTTTCCTCCGCAACGGCGACGGTGAGGGTGTAGACGGTCTCGTCATACACGCATGTCGCCGCGCCTTTGACTTCGCTGACGCGATAGGTGTATGTTCCGGCGGTGAGAAATTGGATATCCCCAAAGCTTCCCTCGCCCTCGCCCAGAACAGAGATTGTATCGCCGATCGGCATCGGCGCGCCGTTTAACGGTTCTAATTTGAAAATGAATGTGTCGGCGTTTGCGGGCGCAGTGCCGATAACTGTTTTTTTGACTTTCGCGGGTGCGTCCGTTACGGTTTCGACCCAAGTGTTTTTGATGTTCGTTCCCGTCACGGTGCTGATAAAGTTCGGCACCGCGACTTCCCGCACGGTGTAGACAATTTCTTTTTTGTCCTTGCCGTATTTCGGTGCGCGGAACGTGTAGAGCCATTTGCCGTCCTTGTCGGGCTTGACCAAAACTGTCTGTGCCGCCGTGCCGTCCGCCAACAACTCCACGATGATTGACGCTGGCATCTGTGCGGCGGGATCGTTTTTCAAATCCCACGTTTTTTCGCCGCTGATATCAATGAAAATGTCGCCGATAAAAGTGTTGGTGTAAACCGCGGTGATTTCCGGTTCCCAAGCGGTTCCCGCGCCGTTGATCACGCCGGACTGGATGTAACCCAAGGCGAACGGGTCATCCTCGCTGATGGAATAGGTGTCGCCGCTATCAAGAACAAACGTTTTTTCTTCGCCCGCTTTGAGCGTGAAGTGAACGGGACTTCCGCCGTTGATGACAATGTTGAAGCCAAACTCGCGCTCTTTTTCGCTGTCGGGGATTTCGCCCGCCACAATCTTTTGAACGATGATTTTGGTTTGTTTTGGTTCTGGTTTGCCGTAGATGTTGCTGAATTCCGCTTTGCTGATTTGATTGAGTTCGATATTGCCCGTATTGCCTTTGCTCGACGTGACATAATCGACGTTGGCGGCTTCGTGTATCTCATAATAGAGACCCACGGGCAAATTCTCAAACACTGCTTTGCCGCCGTGGCGCAGCGTCAGCTTGCCGCCGCTTTGCAGGGCTTGTTTTTCGCCGCCGTCGATGCGGTAGTCATACGTTCCGCCGTCGCCGAAACTGACGGTGAACTCGAACTCCTGCGCCGTTTGGAGTTCCCCCAAAGGCGTATCGTCGCCCATCAGCACGGTTTTGGTGATTTCTAATCCGCTTTGCAGGCGTCGGTTGTATGCCTCCACAGCGACGATCGCCGCGCCCTCCGCATCGTCGGGCGTAATATCAAAGGGATACGTGCGGATATCAAAGCCGTCTGTGTCTTTATCATATGTATACCCGTAGCCGGGGGCTTGTTCCACAAACTCGTAGTGACCACTGTTGAGCTTTTCCACGGTGATTTTGCCCGACTCATTGGTCGTGTATATTCCGCCGATCTGCGTCCAAGAGCCGTCGTAGGCTTGCTTGAAGAGCAAAAACGTAGCGTTTGGAACAGGACGCGCGATGATATCGCCGTCCGCGGATTTTTCAGTTTTGTGTAAGACGACGGAGGTTTTGGCGACCGTTCCCCGAAAATCGTTGGTATAGCTTTGCTGTTCGTTCCAAGCGTATGCGCCGGAGAGGAATGCGGACACCGCACACACAACCGTCAGCACAAGCGCCGTCGCTTTGTACCATGTTCCTGTGTAGACTTTTTTTCGCATACGCACAGTGCATGCTCCTTACTAAATAATGTTGAACGTCCTGATCTTGTTGTTTCGTTGATATGATACGAATATGTAGAATTTTAACACAAATCGTCGGAAATGTCAAATAATTTTCGCGCGTTATTGTTGCATCGGTCGATGAGTTCTTGCGCGTCCAGTCCGCGCCCCTGTGCGATTTTCCGCGCGGTATATGCGATATGCGCGCTATCGCACCGCTTGCCCCTGCACGGCACGGGCGTCATGTAAGGCGCGTCGGTTTCGAGCAGCAACCGATCGAGCGGAATCGCGCATGCAATCTCCAGCGGCTTAATTGCGTTTTTGAACGTCACCGCGCCGCCGAATCCCAAATACAGCCCTAAGCCAAGCAAATCATACGCTGTTTCGAGACTGCCCGAGTAGCAATGCACCACGCCGCGCGGTTTGTGCTTGCGCAAAAGCGCGAGGGTGTCGGCGTGTGCTTCACGGTCATGGACAATCACGGGCAAACGCAGAACGTTCGCGAGTTCCAACTGCCGTTCAAAGATTGTTCGCTGTGTTTCGCGCGGCGACAAATCATAATGATAATCCAGCCCAATTTCGCCGATCGCAACGCACTTTTTGGATTGCGCCAATTCTTTGAGCAGAAGTATCGCGTCGGGCGGCGCCTCCTCCGCTTTATGCGGATGAATTCCGCAAGCGGCGTAGATGTAATCGTACCGCGCCGCCAAATCAAGACAATCCCGCGCGTCGTTTAAATCATCGGCGCATGTAACGGCACAAGCAATCCCTTGGCGCGGCAAAGCGGCAAGAAGCGCGTGGCGGTCGTCGTTGAAGCGGTCGTCGGTGTAGTGTGTGTGGGAGTCAAAGATGTGACGGAACATGCTCACTCAGCCTCAAAAAAAGTTTTTGCGTCCAACCGCGCGAAAAGCGGGGTCGGCGTTTCGGTCGTTTTTCCGCCGACGGGAAGTTTTTCCTCCATTGCGCCGATGCCCGCGTCAAGTATGGCTTTCGGATTGCAATCGGGCTGCAACTGCGACAAAATATTTTGCGCCGTCCGCGGCATAACGGGCGCAAGGAGAAAAGCCAGCACACGGATGTTTTCGAGTAGCGTATAAAGCACCGTTCCAAGACGCGGCGACAGCGATTCGTCTTTCGCCAACGCCCAAGGCGCGGTTTCGTCGATGTATTTGTTCAAACGTTTGGCAAGCGACATCACCGTTTCGACGGCGTCGGCAATGCGGCACGCATCCAACCGAGTCGCGTATTGCTCTGCGGTCATTTTTGCAAAATCGTTCACTTCGGCGTCCAATGCGTCCCGCGCCGCCGGTGCTTGCACGATGCCGCCGAAATATTTGTTGTTCATGGCAAGCGTGCGATTGACCAGATTGCCCAAAACATTCGCAAGATCAGTGTTGTAACGATCAAAAACGGTGTCGAGGGAGATGGTGCCGTCGGTTGTGTAAGGCATTTCGGCAAGCATGTAATAGCGCACGGCATCGACACCAATTTTTTGCGCCAATTCATCGGCATAAATCACATTGCCCGTGCTTTTGGACATTTTGCCGCGTTTCATCAACAACCATTGGTGGGCGAAGACGCGTTTTGGGATCGGTTCGCCCAACGCTTTGAGGAAAATCGGCCAATACACCGTGTGGAAGCGGCAAATATCCTTGCCGATCACATGCAAATCGGCGGGAAAATATTTTTGATAGGTCGCCGAACTGCCGTTTGGATGGTAGCCAATCGCGGTGGCGTAGTTGAGCAGGGCATCCATCCAAACGTAGACCACATGCTTGGGGTCGAGCGGCACGGGTATGCCCCAACGGAACGTGGAACGGCTCACGCACAAATCCTGCAAACCAAGTTTGATGAAGTTGTTGAGCATCTCGCCGCGCCTTGTTTCAGGCAAGATAAAATCGGGGTTTTCGGCATAAAAATCCTCAAGCCACTTTTGGTATTTGCTCAAACGAAAAAAATACGCCTCTTCGCTGGCGGCGGCGACATCACGTCCGCAATCGGGGCATTTGCCGTCGACCAGTTGAGTCGCAGTCCAAAACGACTCGCAGGGTGTGCAATAAAGCCCCTCATATTTGCCCAGATATATATCGCCTTGCTCAAAGAGTTTTTGGAACGCCGCCTGCACGGCGGCTTCGTGGTAATCGTCGGTTGTGCGGATGAACTGATCGTAAGAAATGCCGAGGATTTTGAGCACCTCTTTCAGCCCTGCCGTGATATCGTCGACATATGCTTTCGGCGAAACGCCTGCTTGCCGCGCGAGGTTTTCAATTTTCAGCCCATGCTCGTCCGTGCCAGTCAAAAACCAAACGTCATAGCCCTGCATGCGCTTCCAACGCGCGAGCAAATCGGTGACGACAGCGTCATACATGTTCCCAATGTGCGGCTTTTGCGAGGCATAGGCGATGGCGGTGGTGATATAGTATTTTTTTGCTGACATGACGTAGCTCCTTTTGTCTTGCTTTTGCGTTGATAGGAGTATTATAGCACAAAACACTGCGGATTGCAAGGGGAAGAAAAGTTTTACACGCCGAAAAGCGCAAAAACATCCGCTCTCAATACGTTATAATGCGGTCAATATATCACAGATTTTGGAAAAAACAATACCAAAATTTGATTGCCTTTCATGATGGAATGCGGTTTATGCTCACAAACGCCATTCTTCGGAACTCCTTGTGGTCGTATTGTCTACAATATAGTAACGCTATTCCGCACAAAGTGCGGGGAAGCGCTTAGAAAATGTAAAGGAGCAACCACGATGAATTGTTCATATCATCCTTGCCCTTGCAAATGTTGCAATCAAGAATATGACACCTGTTGTTGCTGCTGTGCAGATTTAATCGGAGCAACTGGTCCGCAGGGAGAGCAAGGGATTCAAGGTGTCAAAGGCGACACAGGTCCGCAGGGTATCCAAGGCGATCCAGGTCCGCAAGGTTCCCAAGGCCCGCAGGGTCCGCAAGGCGTTCAAGGCGTTCCAGGTCCGCAGGGCGTTCAAGGCGATCCGGGTCCGCAAGGCGTTCAAGGCGATCCAGGTCCGCAAGGCGTTCAAGGAGTTCCGGGTCCGCAAGGCGTTCAAGGAGATCCGGGTCCGCAAGGCGTTCAAGGCGTTCCGGGTCCGCAAGGCGTTCAAGGCGATCCGGGTCCGCAGGGTATCCAAGGCGATCCGGGTCCGCAAGGCGTTCAAGGCGATCCGGGTCCGCAAGGTCCGCAAGGTATCCAGGGCGATCCGGGTCCTGCCGGAACATCAACACAGATCATCATCCCCTTCGCGTCGCAAACAAGTCCCTATATCGGAACGGACGCAACGGGAAACCCGAAAAACGCAAGTATCGTCTCATTCGGCGGTGTTCCTCCCGTATTATCCATTGCGTCGGACGGAAGTCTAACGACCGCTCCTGATAACCAATCCGTATTTTCGCTGCCAACTGATGCTGTGCTTGAAAGTATTTATATTACAATCGGCAGTGCCGTCACGTTTACTTTCCCATCGGGGATAACTGTTTATCCATTCGTTCAGTTGTTTTCCGCGCCCGCGGGAACGAACACGTTCACACCCATTCCAGCGACGATTGTCATGCCGACGACGGGATACGGGGGATCTGTGCCGTCCAACACAACGCGGGCGGCTTCGCTTTCAAACATTGGCATATCGTTCAGCGCGGGAACAAGGATACTGATTGCGGGTCAAATGGAAATTCGCGGCGCGAGTTCGCTGTCGCAGCAGTATTATTTCTATTTTACGGGCGGTCTCGATCTGCGGGGGCAGTAGGCAAAGCGCAAATAGCCGCCATGGGGCGTTTGAAGATTCCATGGCGGCTTTCGCTAGAATATTTGACTTTTTTACACGAAACGATTATACTATCCTCACAGAAAGTGAGGAGAAGAAATTGACGCTAAAATATTATGGCACTTCGGCCGCCGAAGGTTTTCCCGGCATGTTTTGCACTTGCCCGATTTGCAACCGAGCGAGACAGGCGGGAGGGCGCAACATTCGCACACGTTCGCAGGCGTTGGTGGACGGCAAATTGCTCATTGATTTTCCGCCTGACACCTACTTGCACGTGCTGAACTACGGATTGGATTTGCCCAACATCGACGCGATGATTTTAACGCACGCGCACAGCGACCATCTGTTTGAGCACGATTTCGGCAATCGCCGCAACGGATTTTGCTATTGGGGCGAACGATACACCTATCACCCGACACCGTTTCGCGTATACGCGTCCGCCGCGTCGCGTAAACATGCGGAAACCGACGAAAACAAAGGAATCGCCGCCGAAACAAACGCGCTGGCATTTTATACAGTCACGCCGTTTGAGCCGTTTCAAGTGGATGATTTCACGGTCACGGGATTAAAAGCGAACCACGCGCCTGACCTTGAACCGCTCATTTATTTGATTGAACACAACGGCAAAACGATGCTCTACGCCAACGACACAGGGATTTTTCCGCAGGAAACGTGGGATTATCTTGCAAAAAACAAGCCGATGCTGGGGTTTGCTTCGCTGGATTGCACCACGATCGCGCTCAACAGCACACACGGTCACATGGGTTTTGAGTCCAATTGCACCGTCAAAAAACGGCTGATCGAAATTGGCTGTGCCGACGAAAAAACAATTTTTTGCTCTCATCATTTTTCGCACAACGGGCTGCTGACCTACGACGAACTCGTGCCAATCGCGGCGGAGCATGGATTTTTGGTTTCATATGACGGAATGGAAATCACGTTTTAGAAGCTGTTTTGCGTCTTTACTCGGATTAGAGCTGTTGTGCATAGTTGGGTGTGCAGTGTTCGCCGCAAAATAAAGAAGACACTTTGAAACGTTTGTGTTTCAAGGTGTCCTTTTGGCGGAGAAGGGGAGACTCGAACTCCCGCGCCGGTTACCCGACCTACGCCCTTAGCAGGGGCGCCTCGTCACCAACTTGAGTACTTCTCCAAGTGTAACAATCGACTATAAAATTGGCGGAGAGAGTGGGATTCGAACCCACGGTACCTTTCGGTACGACGGTTTTCAAGACCGTTCCGTTATGACCGCTTCGGTATCTCTCCGAATCGTTCCTATTTTAACATGATATTTTGCAATTGTCAAGCAAAATTTTGGCAATCCGCGAGGAACGATCTAAAATCTATCAAAAAGGAGCCGATTTTTTGTCATTCGGGGTTGCAATCCGAGACCTACTGTGCTACAATATTCCGTAGCTGAAAAACCTTTGCAGTGAAAATAGACCAAAGGATCGGAAAGAGGTGTCTGCCGTGGGCAAACGAGCCCTAGTGTTTTGGGGCGGCTGGGATGGGCATGAGCCGCAAAAGGTGTCGGATCGTTTTGCGGAGATTTTGCGGAACGAGAATTTTGATGTTGAAATTGTGCAAACGGAAGCCGTGCCGGAACTGGATGTGCTCAGGCAAATGGATTTGATCGTGTCTTGCTCCACGGGCGGCAATTTGCCGGAGGGAGCGTCCAAAAATATTGCGACGGCCGTCGGCGAGGGCGTCGGTTTGGCGGGATGTCACGGTGGGATGTGCGACGCGTTCCGCATCGACACGGAGTGGCAATTCCTCACGGGCGGTCAATGGGTCAGCCATCCGGGCGGCGACGGTGTGGAATACACGGTCAGCATTTGCCATGGATCAAGCCCGTTGGTTGAGGGCTTGACGGATTTTCCTGTGAAAAGCGAACATTATTACCTGCATGTTGATCCCGCGATCGAAGTGTTGGCGACAACACGTTTTCCGAATATTACATATTATCACGCCTCAAACAAACCCATTGATATGCCCGTTGTGTGGACGAAATATTGGGGGCTGGGGCGCGTGTACTACTGCTCTTTGGGGCATCATGACGACGTATTTGAGCACGCGCCGACAGCGCGGGAATTGATGCGGCGCGGCATGCTTTGGGCTGCCGGGGGGAAAGCGTTTGCCGCCGCAAACGGGTTGACGGTCGATCGTTTTTTGAACAATGCAAAAATGTATTAAAGGCAAATAGAAAAGAACAAAGGGGAGAAACGCATGGCAACCAAAATCGGATTTGTTGGCGCGGGGAACATCAGTGATATCTATTTGAGGAATATCACAAATTTGTTTAAAGAAATTGAAGTAATCGGGGTGTGCGATCTCATACGCGAAAGGGCTGTGAAAGCAGCCGCAAAATATGCGATACCAAAGATTTATGACGACATGCACGCGCTTTTTGCCGATCCTGACGTGGACTTGGTTCTCAACATCACAAGACCTTATCAGCATCATGAGGTCACGAAAGCGGCGCTACTCGCGGGCAAACCCGTTTATACCGAAAAACCGCTGGCGGTCGATTTGACGGAAGCGGACGAACTGCTGGCGATCGCGAAAGAGAAAAACCTGCTCCTCGGCAACGCGCCGGACACGTTTTTGGGCGCGGGGATTCAGGGTTGCCGCTGTTTGATTGAAGATGACATCATCGGCGAACCCATCGGCGCGGCGGCGCATATGATTTGCCATGGGCACGAAACTTGGCACACGGATCCCGCGTTTTATTACAAGCGCGGCGGCGGTCCGATGATGGATATGGGACCATATTATATCACCGCGCTTATCAATTTGATGGGTCCTGTCGCCGGAGTGATGGGCATGACCAAAATCACATACCCCACTCGCACGATCACCGCCCCGCCGCACTGCGGCGAAGTGATCAATGTGGACATACCCACATACGTGACGGGATTGATCCGATTCAAGAGCGGCGCGGTCGCGACGATTTTCACCACCTTTGACGCGTATTCCGTGCCGGGCGTTCAGCCCATCGAAATTTACGGCACAAAAGGCAACATGCTTGTGCCGGATCCCAACGATTTCGGCGGGACGATTTCGGTTAAAATCGGCGAGAAGAACAGTCCGGATGCCGCTGACGCGATCGGGCATGGCGATTGGATCAGCATCGACACGCCGTATGAATTTTATAGCGGGAATTCCCGCGCCTTGGGGCTTGCGGACATGGCGAAAGCCCTGCAAACGGGGCGCAAGCCGCGCGCGAACGCCGAACAGGCATACCATGTGCTGGAAGTTCTCACGGCGTTCCAAAAAAGTTCCGAAAGCGGCAGAGAAGTTGCGATTCAATCCACCTTTGAGCTTCAGCCGCCCATGCCGATCGTGTCAGAAGAAGGCGTGATTGCTTAATTCATAAAAAAGAAAAAAAGAAGGCGAATTGTGAAATTTGCGTGAATTTGTTGCTTTTTGGGGTTGCATTTTTGGTCGAAATCGTGTACACTATACGCGTATAGATTGCATGAAAGGGTACGCGTGTGAAAAGGATTTTTTCGAGAATAACAGCGTTTGCGCTTGCGGTTTGCATGTTATTCGTGCCGCTGACAGCTTGTGAGAAGGATCTTCCGTCAACGATACCGACGACCGAAGAGAGCGAAAAAGTGCCGGCGCCCGAGGCGGTGGGCGACTTGCGCATCAACGAGTATTTGACCCAAAACAGCGATGTGAACTATACTTCGGCGGGCGAATACGCCGATTGGGTGGAGCTTTATAACGCGGGAGACGCGGATGTTGCGCTAGGCGGCTACTTTTTGAGCGACGACGGCACAGAACCCGGCAAGTGGACTTTTCCGGCAGGCACGGTCATTGAAGCCGGCGACTATTTGCTCATTTGGTGTTCGGGCGAAAAAAAACCGCCCGAAGGTGAAATCCATGCTTCGTTCAAGTTGGGCGGAGACGACACCGAAATTGTTTTGTACAGCGCGAACAAAGTGTTGATCGACCGCGTGGCGATTGTCGAAACCGCCGAAAACGTTTCGTATGGGCGAAGCAAGGATGATCCAAATCAATTTGTTTATTATGCCTATCCAACGCCGGCGGCGCAGAATGGCGCGGGATTCGAAAAACTCAGTCACGCAACGGGGATTGAAAGCAAAACAATCTACATCAGCGAGGTGAGCGCGGCATATGCCCGCGAAAACAAGGACAAAACGCAATCCGATTGGATTGAAATCCACAACAGAACAGACAAGCCCGTTTCCCTCAAAGGATACGGGCTTTGCAAAGATTTAAAAGGCGGTAGGCTTGTGTTCGGCGACGTCACGCTTGCGCCGGACGGCTATTTGGTCGTCGACGCGGTTGGCAAGGATGTTCTGCCCGATGATACCGACGACGGCAGGACGGACGAAAAAGTGATTGCAAAACCGATTGACGGCACATGGACCGCACCCTTTCAAATTGACAGCTCGGGCGATTCGTTGCTTTTGCTTAACGCGGATGGTGTGGCGATTGATCGCTACGAAACGGGAAAACTGCGCGTCGGCGAAAGCAGCGGCAGGACGGGAGACGCGCTCGACCGCGTGTGGTTTGCCGTGCCTACGCCGGGGAAAGAGAACGCGCAAAGTTTGACGGCGATCGCTCCTGTGCCGGTTTTTTCGAACAACGGCGGTTATGCCAGCGTCGGCGATAGTATCACAATCGCTGTGCGGGATGGTTTTCAGGTGCGCTTCACCACCGACGGCGGCAATCCGACCGAGTCGTCGCAAATTTACAGCACACCGCTGGCGCTCAGCGAAACAATAACCATCCGTGCGCGGGCGTTTGCGGACGGTTATTTGCCAAGCGACACCGCGACGGCATCGTTTATCGTCGGCACGAAGCACGAAATTCCCGTGGTATTTTTATCGAGCGAGCCTGACAATCTTTTTGGTTACAAGCGCGGCATCATGGCGGATGGTCCCGGTTATTCTGAGCCGTTCCCTTATGTGGGCGCAAATTTTTGGAAAGACTGGGAGCGCGTCGTCACGTTTGAATACTATGAAGCAAACGGCGAAAAGATGGCGCAGTTCGACGCGGGAGCAAATGTTTTCGGGCAATACACAAGGGCCTACCTGCAAAAATCTTTGGCGTTGCATCTGCGGGAGGATTACGGCAAAAAAACAATCACATATCCTTTTTTTGAAAACAATCCCGTGACGGTGAATACGGATTTTGTTCTGCGCGCCGCGGGACAGGATCAATACCGCGCAAAATTGCGCGACGCCTTTTGCACGCAGGTTCTGCGCGGCTATACCGTTTGCGTGTCGATGGATTGGCAGCCTGTCGCGTTATATATCAACGGTGCGTATTGGGGGCTGTATGCCCTGCGCGAGAAAGTGAATGAGCGTTTTTTTGCCGCGCGCGAGGGGCTTGATCCCGACAATATGGACATCATCAAAGGCGACACAAATTTGCTCACGGGCGACAAAACCGATTGGCGCGCCTTGCGCGAGTATGTGAAATCACATGATTTGCGCGTGCAGGCGAACTATGATTATGTCGCCGCCCGCGTGGATATCCCCAATTTTATTGATTACCTGATTGCTGAAATCTTTTTTGCGAACAGCGACACAGGCAACACCAAGGCCTACCGCGAACAGCCTGACGGCGTGAACGGCGGCAGCAAATGGCGCTGGGTGCTTTTTGATTTTGATATGACCATGCGCACGGGCGCGATGGGTCCGCCGCGCAACACGATTAAAGAGATGTTCAACCCCGACGGGCATGGCTATAATCATATGTTTTTCACCGCGCTGCAAGTGGGGTTACTCAAAAACAGCGATTTTAAGGCACAGTTCAAGGCACGGTATGAAGAACTGCTCAATACGGCGTTTTCAATCCCGCATATGACGGAAGTTCTCGACCGCATGGCGGGTGAAATCGAACCCGAAATCGCCGCAAACGCGGTCCGCTGGGGGAAGCCTACCGTCGATTATTGGCAAAGCCAAGTGGATGAAATCCGCGAAATCATCAACACCCGCCCCGCCGTAGCAAGATCACAGATGGAAGCGTTTTTGCGCTGATAGGAGTTTGAATTCATATGCAGGAAAATATTTATGTCGGTCTCGCGCAGCCCGAAGAGTATGACGAATTGATTGCGTTGCTTGATCATGTGTTTTTTATCGACAAAGAAAACGACCGTCGCTTTTTGGCTTTGTTGCCGTCGCTTTACAAGAAACAATACGCCCCGTGGAAGAACAATTACATCGTGCGTGTCGGCGGCGCGATGAAAGCGGCTGTCGGCGTGTATATGACGGAACTCACCATTGCGGGGCATCCCGTGCGCATGGGAGGCATTGGCAATGTGGCGGTGCACAAAGACGCGCGGCGTTTGGGTTACATGAAACTTGCCATGGATGCCGCGATGCAGGCGATGCGCGATCAATCCTGCGATTTTGCCGAACTCGGCGGCATGCGCCAACGCTATGGTTATTGGGGATTTGAGCGGGGCGGCGCGATGTTGGAAGTGGAGTGGAACAAGGCGAACCTGCGCCATGCCTATCCAAATGGATTGGACGTGCGCGATTGGCGTGTTTCGGAAATTTTGCCCAGCAACGAGCAGGCGTTGCGGGACGTTCAGCGTTTGATTGCCTCGTCGCCGATTGTCTCGTCACGCAATGCGGACGCGTTTTACGATTATCTCTGCAATTGGGCTTCCAAACCGCACGGTATTTATTGCGGCGATCGGTTTTCCGGATTTTTCATGACGGATCGCGAGGGACACGGCGCACATACGCTCCATATTGCGCGGGGTGCGGATATTCCAAGCGTTTTGCAGGTTTTGGCCGATCGTTTGCCCGAGGACAAAAATACTTTCTATCTGGATGTGCCCTTATGGGACACCGATATGTTGCAATTAGCCGAAAAAATCGCCGAAAGCATGCTTTTTGGATACGCAGGGCAATATGCCGTTTTCGATTGGCTGAAGATGCTCACAGCGCTGTTCGATTTACGGGCACAATTGGGCGCTCTTGCGGACGGCAAGCTTGCCGTGCAAATCGGCGGTGAAGCATTCCAAATTTGTGTGCGCGGCGGTCGTCCGGAGATCACCGCGGCGCAAGCAAAGCCGGACGTCGTTCTGGATTCCAAAGAAGCGATCCGATTCTTCACCGCCCCGTATTATTCGCGGCGCGGCGCGATTGATCCCGCCTTGGCGGGATGGTTTCCTCTGCCTCTTTATTTGTATGGTTTTGACAAAGTGTAAGGGGTTGGAATCGTATGCTTATCCGATAGGATAGTCATATAAATCAATTTTAGCAAGAAAGGTGATACCATGGCAGCAAATTTTGACGTTCCATTCGTGGACAAAAACTCAGAGCGTTACAACTTTTCCAAGCGTGCGCAAAAAATCGTTACCCACATTGAGGAAAACTACTTCTACCCGCACACCGTACCCACGGGCGATTTTCTTTATCGCGAAGGGCAGTCAGGCATCGCGCACCTGAACGAGGGCGAATGGACACCGTTTTCGGCGGAGAAAGATTATTGGGGCTACTATGAGTGCTATGCTTGGTTTAAGCAAACAGTCACCGTCCCCGAAAGCTTCAAAGGCTTGCCCGTGATTTATGACGTGCAGTCGTTTGAAAACAAAGATCAAAGCATCCAATTGATTGTTTTTGTCAACGGCGAAATGGTGCAGGGATTGGATCCGTTCCACCGTTTTGTTCAGCTGCTCGATTGCGCACAGGGCGGCGAAGTGTTGGAAATTGCCATGAACGCCTATTCCGAAGCGGGTTCGCAACGCATGAACGCACGCCTGCGCACGCTCAACCGGACCGCGCGCCAACTCTATTACGATATCCTCACCCCCCTCGAAACCGCCAATCTTTATGAAGTCGACGATGGCGTGCGTGTGCACCTTGTCAAGGCAGTCAACGAAGCGGTGAACATGCTCGAAATGAGCGACGAAGAGGATCTTGAGGCGTTCGAAACTTCGGCAAAACGCGCGATCGCCTACTTGCAAAAAGAGATTTATGACAAACCTGCCAGCGAAATCGTTGCGTCCTGCATCGGGCACACGCACATCGACGTGGCTTGGCTGTGGCGTTTGCGCCAAACGCGCGACAAAGCGGGGCGTTCGTTCGCAACGGTGCTCAAATATATGGACGAATATCCTGAGTATCGTTTCATGTCCCCCCAAGCCCAGCTTTACGACTACGTCCGTCAGGATTATCCCGAATTGTTTGAACGCATCAAGGCAAAAGTCGCCGACGGTCAATGGGAAGTCGAGGGCAGCATGTGGGTGGAGTCCGACACGAACGTGACGTCGGGCGAATCCCTTGTGCGCCAATTTTTGGTCGGCAAGCGTTTCTTCCGCGAGCACTTCGGCGAGGAGACAAAAATCATGTGGCTGCCCGATGTCTTCGGCTATTCCGCCGCACTGCCGCAGATCATCAAAAAATCGGGTTTGGATTACTTTATGACCACCAAAATTTCGTGGAACGAATACGATCGGTTGCCATATGACTCCTTCATGTGGCAGGGAATTGACGGCACACGTGTGCTTTCGCATTTTTCCACGGGTTCGGATGCCATTCAAGCGCGTATTCCGTCGTTTTTCACAACATACAACGCCCACTTGGATCCCAACCACGTTTTGGGCGGCTGGAAACGTTATTCAAACAAAGATTTGAATTCCGAATATCTGATTACTTTCGGCTACGGCGACGGCGGCGGCGGTCCGAGTGTTCCGCATTTGGAAAAAGGACGGCGCATGGCGGCGGGCATCGAGGGTTGCCCCAAAGTTGTGCAACAGCCCACGCGCGAGTTCTTCCACCGATTGGAGGAACAAGTGAGCGGCGATCGGCATTTGCCTGTTTGGGCGGGTGAACTCTATCTGCAATTCCATCGCGGCACACTGACCGCCCAATCCCGCAACAAACGCTACAACCGCAAGAGTGAACTGCTCTATCACGACGTGGAAACCCTTGCGGCGACCGCGTTCCAACTCACCGGCGCGGCGTATCCAACAGACGAATTGCTTGCAAACTGGAAACTGATTTTGCTCAATCAATTCCACGATATCATTCCGGGTTCGTCGATTTTCCCCGTCTATGAGGATTCGCGCGAGCAATACTTGCAACTTTTGGCGGCCGGCGACGGCATGGCGAATGCCGCGCAAACGGCGATTGCATCCGCGATCCCCGCCGAAGAAGACTCGATTGTTGTATTCAATACGCTTGGTTTTGAGCGGAGCGATGTCGTCATTGCGGATGTGCCAACGGATTTCGCCGCCGCCGCAGACGCGCCATCCCAACGCACATATGACGGCAAACTTTGCTTTGCGGCGGATGCCGTGCCCGGCAAGGGATGGAAGACCTTCCAACTCACGGGTACGCCGGCGCGGGGCGCGGCGGTTGATGCCTCGGGCAAAACGATCGAAACGGAGGTGTTCAGCCTCACGTTCGACGAAAATTACAACATTACCTCGCTGATCCACAAGCCGACCGGGCGCAGCGTCGCGCCCGATGGACAATTGCTCAACCGTTTGATTGCTTTTGAAGACAGACCGTTTAACCACGAAGCTTGGGATATCAAGCCCTATTTCAGCGAAAAATTCTGGTATATCGACGATGTGCAATCAGCCGAAGTGATTGAATCCGGTCCCGTGCGCACGGTTCTCCGCGTGGTGCGCAAGTATATCCGCAGCACCATTCAGCAGGATTTTATCTTCTATCCGGCGGGCGATCGCATCGACGTGCAATATGTTGTTGATTGGCACGAGAAAAACATTGCGCTCAAATGCGATTATCCCGTGGATGTCAACACGACGCGCGCAACGTTCGATATCCAATTCGGATCGCTGGAGCGCACGACGCACGAAAACAGCACATGGGATTTTGCTCAATTTGAAGTCTGCGGACACAAGTGGGCGGATTTGAGCGACAACGGCTTCGGGCTTTCGGTGCTCAACGACTGCAAATACGGTTGGACGGTCAAAAACGGACACATCATGCCCACGCTCTTGCGCAGTGCAACCCGTCCGAATCCGGCGCAGGATCGCGAAGTGCATTACTTCACCTATTCTATCTATCCCCACGCCGGAACGGTGACGGAATCGAACGTCGTCCGCGAGGGATATCAGCTCAACGTGCCGCTTCGCGCGGCTTGCGTGCAAAAACAACAGGGCACGTTGCCGAAATCCTACGCGCTTGTTCAAGTTGACTCGCCGAATGTTGTGATTGAAACAATCAAAAAAGCGGAGGACAGCGACGACTTGATCGTGCGCACCTATGAATCCGCGAATCGCGCGGTCAACGCCGTTTTGACGTTCGGCAGTGCGGTTGCGCAAATCACCGAATGCGATTTGATGGAAGAAAACGACGTGCCGGCAACGGCGCAGGGTGCTTCCGTGGCAGTCGCCTACAAGCCGTTTGAGATTAAAACATTCAAAGTGAAGCTTGCGTAGGGGGCTGATTATGTACAAACATGTTGCGATATTGGGCGTTGACGGCGCGGGCGCGTTTTTTGCCGACACCGATACGCCTTGCATGGACGCGCTTTTTGCGAACGGCGCGGTGACATATGAGGCGATTACGTCCATCCCGACCATCAGTGCGCAATGCTGGGGTTCGATGCTGTTGGGCGTTGAGCCGAAACGTCACAAGCTGACCAACGAAATTGTTTCAAAACAGCCCTATGATGTTAACGCGCCCTATCCGTCGATTTTCCGCGTGGTGCGCGAAGCGATGCCGGACGCGCCGATGGCGGGATTTTGCAACTGGAATCCCATCAATTCCGGTATCATTGAGGAAAATCTCGACGTATGCAAGGGTACCGCGGATACGGATGCCGCAGTTTGCCAACTTGTGCTGGATTATCTGGAACAGCAATCTCCGACGCTTCTGTTTGTGCAGTTTGACGAAGCGGACGGCGCTGGGCACAAGTTCGGCTACGGCAAAAAGGTTCGCCCCTATCTTGACAAAATCACCGAAATTGATGCCCTGATTGGCAAAATTGCCGCGAAATATCAAGAAAAAGGGATTGCGGACGAAACATTGTTTGTCGTCAGTGCCGATCACGGCGGAAATCGCAGGCATGGGCATGGCGGTCGGAGCAAAGCCGAAAAGCGGATTTTTATCGGTTTGGCGGGCAAAGACGTTCCCAAAGGAACGCTTGAAAACATGCGTGTGCGCGACATTGCGTCGGTTGCCGCCGCCGCGCTTGGCTTGAGTCAACCCCCAAGCTGGACGTCGGCAGTTCCCGCGCTGTTGTGTAAATAGCTTGCTTTTTCTGCCTTACTTTTTCTGCCTTACTTTTTCTGAAGAAAAAGTAAGCAAAAAGACTTTTCCCGCTTCGCGCGGTCGTTTTTAGGCTGATTTATATTCGCACAAACACCAAAAGCCCGTGAGATTTTTCACGGGCTTTTAATGATCGCGCGAAGCGGGTGCTCGCCGCAGGTGCGCGAAGCGGGAAAAAGTGTTTTCAGGCGCGGCAGAGCCAGCGCCACGTGTCCTCGCACATCTCTTTGGGTGTGCGTTCGGCAATCCATCCCAAAACGCGTTTTGCTTTGGACGCGTCGGCATAACAAACGGCAATGTCTCCGTCGCGGCGCGGCGCATAGTGCAGGGGGATTTTGATCCCCGTGCTTTCTTCAAAAGCATGAACAAGCTCAAGCACGCTCAATCCATTGCCCGTGCCCAGATTGAAAATTTCACAGCCTTGCGTCCGCGCACAGTATTCCAACGCTTTCGCGTGTCCCTGCGCCAAATCCATAACATGCAAATAATCGCGCACGCATGTGCCATCGGGGGTATCATAATCCGTGCCATACACTTGCAAAGCTTCGTATTGTCCTTTCGCGACGGCAGAAATAATCGGCATTAGGTTGAGCGGGATACCGTTGGGATCTTCGCCCATGATACCGCTTGGATGCGCGCCCACGGGATTGAAATAACGCAACAAACTCACATGCCACGCGGGATCGGCGACGACAAGATCTTGTAAGATTTGCTCGATCATGATCTTTGTGTTGCCGTATGGATTGGTCGCCTTGCCTGTTGGCATGGTTTCCACAAAAGGCGCGGTGTTCTGGCCATAGACTGTGGCGGACGAACTGAAAATGATGGTTTTGCACTGCGCTTGGCGCATGGCTTGCAACAAAACCAGTGTGCCGGTGATATTTGTTTGGTAATATTCCAATGGTTGCGCGGTGCTTTCGCCAACGGATTTCAGTCCTGCGAAGTGAATCACGGCATCGATTGTCTGCGAGGCAAAAAGATCGCCGAGCAAGGCGGCATCGCGCATATCGCCTCGCACAAAGCAGAGACTTTTGCCGCTGATGGATTCAATCCTGCCGATGGATTCGATTTTGCTGTTATATAAATTATCTAAAATGACAACGTCATGACCTGCCAACAGCAGTTCAACGCACGTATGCGATCCGATATAGCCCGCGCCGCCCGTTACCAAAATCCGCATGTGATTCCTCCGTTTCATCGCGCAATATGCGCTTCTGTATTCTTATCTACTGACATTGCACTCCGCGCAAATATAAATTAGTTATCAGTCTAAAAATGACCGCGCGAAGCGGGTAAAAGTCTTTTTGCTTACTTTTTCTTCAGAAAAAGTAAGGCAGAAAAAGCAAGGCGTTCTCAGCTACGCGGGTTGCCCAATCCAGCCCAAGACGGCGGTCATTGCCGCGACTGCGGGATTTGACAGGTAGACTTCGCTTTCAGGATGCCCCATGCGTCCGACAAAGTTGCGGTTTGTCGTCGCCACGGCGCGTTCGCCCGCCGCTAGGATACCCATGTGTCCGCCGAGACAGGGTCCGCAAGTCGGCGTACTCACCGCGCCGCCCGCTTCCACAAAAATTTCAAGCAAACCCTCCCGCATGGCATCCATATAAATTTGCTGTGTTGCGGGAATGACAATCAAACGCACGCCGTCGGCGACTTTTTTCCCTTTTAGAATTTCCGCCGCGATCCGCAAATCTTCCATCCGCCCGTTCGTGCACGATCCGACGACGACTTGATCAATCATGATTTTTTCGCCTTTTGATTCCAGATCATCTACCGTGCGGGTGTTGGAGGGCAGGTGTGGGAACGCCACGGTCGGGCGCAGGGCGTTCAGGTCAATGGTGATGGTTCGCTCATATTCCGCGTCGGCATCGGCTTCAAAAATTGCGTAGGCGCGTTTCGCGCGGGCGTTCACGTAGGCTAACGTGATTTCATCCACAGGGAATATCCCGTTTTTCGCGCCGCACTCAATTGCCATGTTCGCAATCGCGAGACGAGAATCCATCGAAATATCTTTGATTGCATCGCCGCAGAATTCAAGCGATTGATACAATGCGCCGTCCACGCCGATGCGTCCGATCAAATCCAGCACAACATCTTTGCCGCTGACGTGCGGCTGGAATTTGCCGGTGAGAACCACTTTGATCGCGCTCGGCACTTTGAACCACGCTTTGCCCGTCGCCATGGCGGCGGCCAGATCGGTTGAACCGACGCCTGTGGAAAACGCGCCCAGCGCACCGTAGGTGCATGTGTGCGAATCCGCGCCGATGATCACGTCGCCCGGCACAACGATGCCTTGTTCGGGCAGTATTGCGTGTTCAACGCCCATGCGCCCAACGTCATAAAAGTGCGCGACACCGTGTTTTTTTGCAAAAAGGCGGATTTGGCGGCAGTGTTCCGCGCTTTTGATGTCTTTGTTCGGCGTGAAGTGATCCATCACCAGCGCGACTTTTCCGGGATCATGGATGCTTTGCACACCCGCGCGTTCAAATTCGTTGATTGCAACAGGCGAAGTGACATCGTTGCCGAGCATAATATCCAGCGACGCTTCAATCAACTGCCCCGCGCGCACCGTATCCAGCCCCGCATGTGCCGCCAATATTTTTTGTGTTTGTGTCATGCCCATGTTCATTCTCCTTTTTGTTCGATTAGTTTGTATTGAATGCTTTCAACCAACGCTTCCCAACTGGCTTCAATGATGTCGTGCGAAACGCCGACAGTCGTCCATGTGCGCGCGCCGTCGCCCGATGTGATCAATACGCGCACTTTGGTGTCTGTGCCAGAAGAGGATTCCATGATGCGCACTTTGTAGTCAAGCAGTTCCACTTGCTTCAAAACGGGATAATACGGGTTGAGCGCTTTGCGCAGGGCTTTGTCGAGCGCGTTCACAGGACCTTCGCCCTCATCGGCGGTGATTACCATTTCGTTTTGTCCATCAATGCGGATTTTGATGGTCGCCGTCGCGCTGTGTTCGCTGGAGTAGGGTTTTTCGGTCAGCACGGTGTAGCTTGTCAACTCAAAAAATTGGGGGAGATTGCCTATGGCCGCGCGAATGAGCAAATCGAACGAAGCGTCCGCGCCCTCATAGGTGTAACCATCAAATTCCCTGTTTTTGAGGCGGGTCAACACCTCGGGGATATGGATGGAATCGGCGGCGGTGTCGGGGAAAACATCCCGCACGCGCTTCAACACGGCGGCTTTGCCCGTGACTTCGCTGATTAAAAAATCCCTTTGATTGCCCACGAGCGCGGGGTCGATGTGTTCAAAAGAACGCGCCAATTTGCGCACGCCGTCAACATGCATGCCCGCCTTGTGGGCAAACGCGTTGCTGCCGATGAACGGCGTGTTTTTGCTCACGGTCGTGTTTGCAATCGACGCGATATGCAACGCGGTTTGCGTCAGTTGTTTCATCTGTGCGGGGGATATGCAGTCATAGTGCAATTTCAGTTGCAGATTGGGAACAATCGCCGCGAGACAAGCGTTGCCGACGCGTTCGCCGAAGCCCAAAAACGTTCCTTGCACTTGCGACGCGCCCGCCAGAACCGCCGCGACGGACGACGCGGTCGCCATGTCGCCGTCGTTGTGCGCGTGAATGCCGACGGATATACGCGGAAACGCGTTGCAGACCGTTTGGACGATATCCGAAATTTCCCAAGGGAACGCGCCGCCGTTGGTGTCGCAGAGGCAGATCGCCGCCGCGCCGCCGTCCACAGCCGCTTGCAGGGATTGCATGGCGTAATCGGCATCGAGTTTGTAGCCGTCAAAAAAGTGTTCGGCGTCAAAAATCAGTTCTTTACCATGAGCCGTAAAAAAGGCGCATGTGTCCTTGATCATCGCTAAATTTTCTTCCGCCGTGGTTTGCAGGATTTGCTCCACGTGCAATAAACTGCTTTTGCCGAAGATCGCGACGGCGGGTGTATTGGCGCGCAGCAAGGCGACGCAATTGTCGTCGTCCTGCGGGAGAATATTTTTGCGGCGCGTCGAACCGAACGCGCAGAGCTTTGCCTGTTCCAGTTGCAATGCGGTCGCCTGTTCAAAAAAGGCAAGCTCTTTTGGATTCGACGCGGGATTACCCGCCTCAATATAATGAATACCGACGGCATCCAGCGCACGGACGATTTCCAGTTTGTCGTTGACCGAAAACGAAATGCCTTCGGCTTGCGCGCCGTCGCGCAGGGAGGAGTCAAACAGTGTGATTGATTTCATATGTTTGCCTTTCGTCAATCGGGTTACGTTAAAATATTGTGTTTTCATGCTGGCGCAGACGCGTATGCTTTAAAATCCAGCGGCTGTCTCTAGCGCAAGCAACCATTTTTTTCGTTCCAAGCCGCCGGCATAACCCGTGAGCGTACCGTCCGCGCCAATTACGCGGTGACACGGAATGATAATCGAAATTGGATTGCGCGCAACCGCGCCGCCGATCGCTTGCGCCGCCGGGCAGTCCAGTTTTTCCGCAATCGCGCCGTAGGTCGTAACCGTGCCGTAGGCGATTCCGCGCAACGCCGCCCAAACGCGCTTTTGAAAGGGAGTCCCCGCCGGAGACAGCAGAAAATCCAAGTCGGGCGGTTTTTGCCGCGCAAAATAGGCGTCCAGCCAATCCCTCACGCGCGCAAAAATCAATAAATTGTCGTCTATGGTATATTCTTGCAACTTTGCGCCGCCAAAGCGTTTTTGTCCGTCCGTCCACAAACCCGTCAAGCACATACCGTCGGCGGCAAGTGTGAGCAATCCGAGCGGCGAATCATGCGTCGTTCTGTATTCCATCATCCGCTCCTTCCAGCAATTGCAACGTCCGCGCCAAACGAATGGCATAACCCTGCGCCAGCGGCAGTGGCTCGCGAGAGGCGGCGTACATACCGATGCCGCCGTGGGAATCTCCCTGCGCAAAATCCACAAGCCCGTTGCGGCGGGTGAACCGCATCAAACTGTGCCGCGCGGATTGTGCGGATTGTTTGCATTGCGCGCGCAAAGCATCGCCGTTGGGCAAGCGTAGCGCAAGTTCCGCCATGCCATAGCCGATCATCGCCGACGCCGATGCCTCCGCGCCCGTTTGCACAAGCGCAAGCGCACTCCAACCGCCGTCTTTGCGTTGTGTTGCGAGCAGTGTTTCGGCGCATTTTTTGGATTCACGCAACAGGTATTCTTTGGTGTCCGCGCCGCACACGCCTAAACTTTCGATCAACGCCAAAAACAAAAATCCACAGCCGCGCCCCCAACCATACACGCCCAGCGGCGCTTTGCTGTCAATTTCAAACGCGTGGGCGGGCAAGCCTGTCGTCGGGTGTATGCCGATGCGCAAATATTCCTCCAACTGCCGTTTCGCGAGGTCGCCCGCGCACGGATCGCCCGTTTTTTGCGCGTAACAAAATAAAAAAGGACACAGCATCCAAAGCGTATCGACAAATCGATCTTGTCGCGCGGACGCTCTGTAGTAAACCGTGCCATCCACGCCGATCTCCAAAAAACGCCGCGCCAATTCGTCCGTCCATGGCGCGTGATCGCCGCGCCGCAGAGCATAAAAAGCCGAAACGGCGAGTTCGGGCAACGGTTTGTCCAACAAAAGCCGATCGCGCACGCGCTTCACGTTTGGATGCTCATCCGCCGTGCCGATGGCACCAGATAATACGCCATGATGCCACAGCATGACCAACTTGCTGGCATAATGTCCGCTTAGGCGCAGCAACAGCGTTTGATGCCGCCGTTCGGTTACGGGAATGGGCTTCGGGTGCATTGCCATGCGCCGTCCCGCGCGAATCATTTGCTCCCGCCAAGCGACCGGATCTGTCCAACGCCCAATTCCAACGCGTCCGACGAACGCGCACAGGGCGGGGATGGCATCCGGCAGTACGGTGACCGCCAGCAACACCCCGAACACAGCGGCACAAATGATTGCAATCGCCATTTTGCGCTCCTTATTGATTTCTCCCTTCTTTTTCTGAAAGAAAAGAAGCAAAAAGACTTTAGCCGCTTCGCGGTTGTTTTTAACCTTGTTGTAAGCTATCTATAGATCTTTATTATAGCAACTTTTTTTGATTTTGTCAAACGGTGCATGCGAAATTTTTCATATCGCTTGTCTTCTTATACGCGCAAGCCCATCTTGCCTCTTGTTTCGTACCTGCGCAATTGGCGCACCGCTTGCCCCGAAAGCAGCAATACGCCAATCAAATTTGGGATTGCCATCAATCCGTTGAGAATGTCGGATACGCTCCACACGGTTTCGATTTTCATCAGTGCGCCCAACGCCGCCGCCAAAAGGTAGATACTGCGGTAAATTTGCACGCTCTTTTCACCCAGCAGGTATCGCGCCCCCTGTTCGCCGTAAAACGACCACCCCGTGAGCGTCGCGAACGCAAACAGCACGATGGATAATGTGACGAAACGATGCCCCCAAACGCCGAAGACGACGGCAAACGCGCCGCTCACCAAAGCAACGCCGTTTTGCGCGGTTTCGGGTGTCCAAACGTCTGAACACAGCAAAACAAGCGCGGTCATCGTGCACATGACGATGGTGTCGATAAACACCTCCGCGATCCCCCACATTCCCTGCCGGACGGGTTCTTTGGTGTCCGCCGCAGCGTGGACGACCGCCGACGAGCCAAGCCCCGCTTCGTTTGAAAACACACCGCGCGCGATGCCGTAACGCATGGATTTCATCAGACCAAATCCCGCAACGCCGCCCGCCAGCGGTTTAACGCGGAACGCCTCGCGGCAAATCGTGCGCAATACATTTGGGATATATTGTGCGCGGACGACCAACACGATCATGCTTGCCAGCAGAAAGAGTCCGGTCATCAGCGGAACAATTTTTTCGGTTACCTTGGCGATTCGCGCAACGCCGCCGAAAACGACCAATCCAAGCAAGACGCAAACTGCCGCCGCAACGCCGCCGCGCGGCAAACGGAAGCTTTCGCGCAAGCTTTCGGAAATGGCGTTCGCTTGCGTCATATTGCCAATCCCGAACGATGCAAGCGACAAAAGCGCGGCATAAATCCCCGCCAGCGTTTTGCTGCCAAGTCCTTTGCGCAAATATGCCATCGGGCCGCCCATCCATCCGCCGCTTTCCGTGCGCCAACGGTATTGCAGACCCAAAATATTTTCGGCACAGCATGTCATCATGCCCAAAAGGGCGGAAATACACATCCAAAAAACCGCGCCGGGTCCGCCGAGCGTGATCGCCGTCGCGACGCCGACGATATTCCCCGTGCCTAAGCATGCCGCGAGCGCCGAGGTCAGCGCCTGCCACTGCGAAATGGATTGCGCGTCGCCGCTTTTGCGCGTGCCGCTTCTGCGGAGAGACCCGAACGTTTCGCGTGTCCAAAAGCCGAATCGGCGCAATTGGAATCCGTGTGCGCGCAGTGTGAGCATGCCGCCTGTGAACAAAAACATCGCAAGCATTGGTGCGCCCCACACAACAGAGGCGATTGCGCCGTAGATTTCTTGAAACATGACCCTTTTCCTTTCGGATGATTTTGTGTCGCGCTTTTCATGTATTTTTAATATCATAAATATATGTCAATATCATAATCTGTATTTTTATATTTTGCATGATTTATTCGAAAAAAATATTGCAACACACCGCAATATCTTGTATAATAAACGCTGGACACGTTCTGTCTTCCATTTATGACAGGAGGAACGATGCTATGACAGAAATCACACGGCAGTTTGGATTCGTCAAAGTCGCGGCAATCTCGCCGCTTGTGACCGTGGGCGATCCCACGGCAAACGCGCAAAAAATTTTGGAGGCAATCAATCTCGCCGCGCGGGCGGGCGTGCAGGTGATGGCTTTGCCGGAACTATGCGTTTCAGGTTATACTTGCGGGGATTTGTTTCAACAGGCGCTGTTGCTGGACGCTTGCGAGGGCGCGTTGCGGTGGCTGATGGAGCAAACCCAAAAAATCGCCGCGCTGATTGCTTTCGGGCTTCCCGTGCGCAATCACGGGCGACTCTATAACTGCGCCGCCGTGACGCAGAGCGGCAAATTGCTGGGTGTTGTTCCGAAAGAATACATCCCCAACGCGCGGGAATATTATGAAAAACGCTGGTTCGCCCCTGCGGATACTTCCTCCGTTTCGGTCGTCTCGCTTGCGGGACAAACCGCCCCGTTCGGTCGTGTTTTGTTCGATTGCGGCGGGAGTTGCACTGTCGGTGTCGAACTTTGCGAGGATTTATGGGCGCCATCGCCGCCATCCAACGCGCTTGCGACGCAAGGGGCTGAAATCATTTTGAACCTCTCGGCATCAAACGAAGAAGTTGCGAAAAATGAATACCGCCGCCAACTTGTGGCACAGCAGAGCGGGCGTTTGCGTTGTGCCTATGTTTACGCCGGCGCGGGCGTGGGCGAAAGCAGCACGGATCTTTTGTTTTCGGGCGCGTGTTTTGTTGCGGAAAATGGACAAATCATCACCGAGACACGCCGTTTTGTGCAGGAAGGCAGTGCGGTTTACACGTGCGCTGACACGGAACTCCTCCGCGCGGAACGCCGCTTCGGCACGTTTTATGACCGACCTAACGCGCAAACGACGCCCGCTGCGAATGTTGTCTCCTGCGCCGAGCTTCCGCCGCTTTTGCCCGAACATCTCACGCGCAAATACAGCCAAACGCCGTTTGTTCCCGCCGGGTTGCTATTGCGGGGCGAACGTTGCCGCGATATTTTCGACATCCAAACCGCCGCGCTCGTCAAACGCTTGCGCCACACCAAACTCAATCAAGTGATTTTGGGGTTGTCGGGCGGCTTGGATTCAACATTGGCGTTGCTCGTGGCGTTGCAGGCGGCGCGTGTGCTCGCGTGGAAACCCGAACAAATCATCGGCATCACCATGCCCGGTTTCGGCACAAGCGCGCGCACGCGGCAATCGGTGGAAGAGTTGGCGGAGGCGTTCGGTATCACGCTTTGGGAAATTGACATACGCCCCGCCTGTGAACTCCACATGCAGGATATTGGACACAACATCGACCTGCACGATGTCACATACGAAAATGTGCAAGCCCGCGAACGCACACAAATTTTGATGGATCTTGCCAATCAAGAGGGTGCGCTTCTTTTGGGCACGGGCGATTTGAGCGAACTCGCGCTCGGATTTTGCACCTACAACGCCGACCACATGAGCATGTATCACATCAACGCGGGCGTACCTAAAACGCTCGTGCGGCATTTGGTGGAATTCATGCTGGACGAAGGTACGTCGCCGCAGACGGAGGCGCTTCGCCGTGTGCTCGACACGCCTGTTAGCCCGGAACTCCTCCCGCCCGACGAAGCGGGCAACATGATGCAAATCACCGAAGATATCATCGGCAAATATGAAGTGCACGATTTTTATCTGTATCATTTTTTTCGATTCGGCTTTCGTCCGCAAAAACTTTTTTGGCTTGCTTGCAGTGCGTTTGATGGCGTTTATACGCCGGATCAGCTTAAAAAATGGCTGGTGCTCTTTTTGCGGCGTTTTTTTGCGCAGCAGTTCAAGCGTTCTTGCATGCCCGATGGCCCGAAAGTCGGCAGTGTGAGCCTTTCGCCGCGCGGCGATTGGCGAATGCCGTCGGATGCCAGCGCGGTGTTGTGGCTGGACGAAGCGGAAAGTTTGTAATGACCAATCAATAGTTGATAGTAGATAACGGGCTTGTTTATCAGGCTGAAAACAGGCGCGCGAAGCGGGAAAAAGTCTTTTTGCTTCTTTTTCTTCAGAAAAAGAAGAGAAAAAGAAGTGCGCCGCAAACGCGAAAAAACTTGCAAAAAAAGCCATGCTATGGTAGAATATAGGTGATCAAACATGTCACAGCCTTTGGCGGTGCGTTTGCGCCCGCAAACACTCGGCGACGTTGTGGGTCAACGGCATCTTTTCGCCCCGGGTAAGGCTCTGGGCAATATCGTGCGATCGGGTCGTCTGCCGAATTTGATTTTCTACGGTCCGTCCGGCGTGGGGAAAACGACGGTCGCGCGGATCATCGCCAAAACAACCGATCGCTGTTTTGTGCAACTCAACGGCACGAGCGCAAGCACGGCGGATATCAAAAACGTCATTGCGCAAGCTGACACCCTGCTTGCTCCCAACGGCATTTTGCTTTATTTGGATGAAATCCAATATTTTAACAAAAAGCAGCAGCAAACGTTGCTCGAATGCATCGAAAACGGTTCGGTCACGCTGATTGCGGCGACGACGGAGAACCCTTATTTTTATGTCTACAACGCCGTTTTGAGCCGTTCGACCGTCTTTGAGTTCAAAGCGATCACGCCCGAAGACACCTTGCCGGCGGTTGCGCGGGCATTTCGGTTTTTGCAGGAGGAAAGCGGCGAAACAATTGATGTTGCGCCCGATGTGATACAATGGATTGCAATGGCTTGCGGCGGCGACGTGCGCAAAGCAATCAATGCGGTCGAACTATGCTTTTTGTCGGCGACGGCGGACGACGGCGGGGTGCGGCGCGTTACGTTGGAACAGGCAAAAGAATTGACGCAACGCTCCGCCATGCGTTACGATCGCGAAGGCGACGAGCATTACGACATTGTGTCGGCATTCCAAAAGTCGATGCGCGGATCTGACCCCGACGCGGCGTTGCACTACCTTGCGCGGTTGCTGGAGGCGGGCGACATGCCGTCCGCCATGCGCCGTTTGATGGTTTGCGCGTGCGAGGATGTCGGGCTGGCGTATCCGCAGATTATTCCCATTGTGAAAGCGGCGGTGGATGCCGCGCAGATGGTCGGCATGCCTGAGGCGCGGATTCCGCTTGCGGACGCGGTTGTGTTGGTCGCCACCTCGCCAAAATCCAACTCGGCCGCCGCGGCAATCGACACCGCACTGTCCGACGTACGCATGGGCAAGATCGGATCGATTCCGCGCGCACTGCAAAACAAACACGCCGACGGCGCGGATCAAGATACACCGGGGCAATTTTATGTTTATCCGCACGACTATCCGCACCACTGGACGGCACAGCAATATTTGCCCGACGCGTTGCTGGATTCGGTCTATTACCGTTTCGGCGAAAACAAAACGGAGCAAGCCGCGCAGGCATATTGGGAAAAAATCAAAGGGGGATTGCATGCCGCTGACTGAAAAACCCAAAGCAGAGGATGTTATCACAGAAAAATCGCATCAAGTGACGAAATCAATCATCCGGCACGCGTCGTCGAAAATCAATTGGGAAAAATTGAAAGGCGCGGCGCGGAACGTTCAAGCAACATATACAAAAGCATCCCAAATTGCTCCGATTCTTGGGTTGGTGATTTTTTGTTGGTTTTTCGCGAAACCGATCCAAATCCCCATCCTGCATTTATATATCTCCTACGGTGCTGTGCTTGGCTTTTTTGTGCCCACAACGCTTTTGTGGATCGCACTCAAGCCATACAAAACCATATGCAACAGCAAACCGCGCAAGGTCGCCGCGCAGTTTTTGCCGTTCGAGATTTATTTCACACTGCAATTCGCGCGATTTCATTTTCTGATCGCTCTGCTGAGTTTCGTTTTGAGTATTGCGCTGCCATGTGTGCTTTTCACGCTCTTCCTGCGATCCGATATCGGTCAAAAGAAGCAACCGCGCAAGATTTTGGTCAGGATTTTCCTGCGTTTTGCCATTCCCGCCGCCGCCGTGATTTTGTTGGCGGCTTCGTTGGGCGGACTTTTTACAATCGGCAAGCCCCTCCTTGCGCCGCAAACCACGGCGAAAACGGTCGGCACGGCGGAAAGCCAAAAACTCTTGCACGCGTTGGACGCCGAACGTTGGGTGCGCCTGACGGATCAGCAGCGGATTGATTTTTTACAGATCCTGCTCAGCGAAGAGTGCGCAAAATTGGGCGTCGACACAGTGCCGCTGGAAGTTGAAGTGCTCAGCAAAGTGATTAAGGGTAAAACAAAAGAACACGCAAAATCTGTTATCATCAGTTATGATATCGTGCATTCCACCGCCAATAACGCCCGCGATATCTGCCTGCGCGCCATTTTGCACGAAGCGCGGCACGTTCTGCAATGGTCTGTTGTGGATAACATCAATTGGGACGAACCCGAAAACACCTCAAACGCCTATTACGCACAGGCACACGCATGGCACGAAAATTTTGAAAACTACAACAGCAACATCCGCACGGCGGATTATACGAATCAACCCGTTGAAGCCGACGCGAAAAACTACGCTGAACAACGGATCAACGAATACATCAAAGCCATTGAGGATTACAACTCCGGATTGGCGGTAGAATAGGGAAAACATGGATGATGAAAAATTATTTTCTGCGGGCGTGTCTTGCGGCGGTTTGAACAGCCGCGAGCAAATCCGAGTGATGCTCTGTGAGCTTGTGCGTCACGCGCCCGAGCCGTTGACGATCGAGCAAGCGGAGCTCGTGTTGGCGCAAGAGGGTTTGGCGAACTACTTTGAGTTTCGCCAAGCCCTTGACGCGTTGTTGGAGGAGGGCAAACTGATTGCCTCAAAAACCAAAACCGCGTCGTCGCTCAGTTTAGCCGCCAATTTGTATCAGCCTGTGGAGGAGCTCGCAAAAGATTTGCCGGCTTCCGCTTTGTCGCGCGCTCTGCTTGCCGCCACGCGGTTGCAGGAAATGCAACGCGCCGAACGTGATCAAATGTGTTCTGTCGCCGCGTTGCGCGACGGCGGATTTTATGTGACATTCCGCCAAGGCGACGGATCGAACATGCTCATGAGTGTCACGGTTTTTTTGGCGACGCGGGAGCAAGTGGACGAAACCAAAGCAAAATTCCTAGCCGACCCGAGCCAACTTTTCGGCGCGGTGCTCACGGCATTGGTATAAGGTTTTAGAGGCCGGGGTGTCAAATTTTGGATCAACCGGTCACATCTTCCATTGCTTTTGCTCGTGTTTCATGTTAAGCTTTGCTCAAAGGAGGAGGCTACATGAAAACCCGAAAACGCGTTACCGCGCTGCTTTTGTGCATGGGCATGTTCGTGTTGACGTTCACGCAAATCCCCGCTTTTGCGGCGACCGAAACCCCTTATCAAAATTGGAAACAATACGATGCGCAATGGGCAAATGTGACGATGCAAAGCAATACCATCAAATCGAAGGGCTGCCTGGCAACGGCGGTCGCAATGCTCGTTGTGCGCAGCGGATTGAAAACCGAAAATAATTTTGACCCGGGCACGTTCGTGAAGCAAATGAATCAAATCGGCGGTTTTGCGAGCAACAACAACCTGTTGTGGGAAAAAGTGACGGAACTAATCCCCCAATTTGCGTTGGTCTCGGAGCGCGTAAACCTTACAGGCACGCAGGCGCAAAAAATCAAGAGCATCAAAAGTTATTATGATCAGGGCTATTATGTGCTGATTGCCGTGAAGAACGAAAGGCATTGGGTCGCTTTGGATCAAGTGTCAGGCACCGCGGTTGCGATTTTTGATCCGGGCAGCACCGCTACGGAACTGTTTGAAAAATATCCCGCAAGCGGATGCACACGCCTTGCGCTGTTCTCAGCACCGCACCCCGCAAACCGATCCGCCCTTCAATCTTCGGAATCCAAATCAACCGATCCGATAGACATTTTGGGCGGCACGTTCAAAATATTGTTTGAAATTTTACTGATTATGTTTCAATCGCTTCTGACGTTGTAATCAAATATACAATACTGAAATTGCAAACAGCGACTGCGCCGCATAATATGGCAGCATAATCAAAAATGACAGCGCGGGTTCGATTTTGGATGCTCGCTTGCTGCCAAAGCGGTTCAGGAACAACGCGGTATCCGATATCGTGAAGAGAATACCCGGAAAAATCATCAGTTTTCCTATGTTGCCGCCCTGTGTGGCAACAGCAAATGTGGACAACAGCATCACGCTGAGCATTGTGCCGTAGAGCAGTAAAAATGGCAGACTGCGTCCGAGATCAAAGACCTTGCCGAGGTGCAAAGAGAGGAACAAAAGGGGCACGAACGGGATTAAAAGGAACAAAAACGGCGAAAACGAACCATAGCTCAGGAGCAAAACAACGTAGATGATATGCCCGATGAAGAACGGCGCGCCGCCGATCAAAAATAAAAAAGATTGCCGTTCAGGCACCACAAAGTGGTCAAGCCCAAGCAGAACGTCGCCCAAACCGCCCAGCAGCAATGCGGCGAGCAACCATGCGGCGCGGACGTTGAAGTCCGTGCGCATGGTTGCGGCGACCAAACCGATTGCACAGAACAAAAGCGACGCGGTCAATTTGCTGGCAAGCCGTCCGCGTTCTTTGTGAAAGTTGCGAAAAATTGCCGTCACGAGCGACACAATCATGCATGCGCCCGTGAGTATGTAAATTGTGGTCATGGTATTCCCTTCGACGACTTGAATTTATGATGCCACCGCTTCTTTTTCTGAAGAAAAAGAAGCAAAAAGACTTTTGCCGCTTCGCGCGGTCATATACAATACATATAACAATGCATGAACGGAATCATCAACGCATGCTTAGCAACTCAGCAATCCCGCGTCAAGCACAAACTGACCGCCCGTGGCGTAACGCGCACGATCGCTTGCCAAATAAAGCACCAATTCCGCAACATCTTCCGGCTCAATCCATGGAACAGGCTGCAAATTGCCGGCCGAACGTTCCGCAATTTCGAGCGGTGTCGCGCCCTCCATCGCCGCCAAACCGTCATTCATTGGCGTGTTGACACCCGTTGGATGAATGCTCAGCACACGGATGTTGAACGGTGCAAGTTCGATCGCCCACGCTTTGGTCAGCCCGGTCAAACCCCATTTTGACGCCGTATAATGTGACAATCGGTTGCCGCCGCGCAGACCCATCACGGATGAATTGTTGATGATCACGCCCGTTTTCGCGGCTTTCATGTGCGGCACAACGCGGCGCGTAACATTGAACGGACCTTTCAAATTGATATCAATCATGGCGTTCCATTCGCTGTCGGTCATCTCATCCACGGGCGCATAGGCGCAAATGCCCGCGTTATTGAACAAAATATCAATTTTGCCGAACCGCACGATTGTCGCTTCGACAGCCGCCGTCACACGCGCGTCGTCGCGCACGTCGCCAGTCGCCAGCAATACCTGCCCACCCAACGCTTCAATTTCGGCGGCGAGTGATTGTAGTTCCTCGTCCGCGTTTTCGGCGTAAGCAGGATATTCGATTTTTGCCGCGACATCGAACGCGGCGATTGCCGCGCCCTCTTTTGCCAAGGCTAATGCTGTTACGCGGCCTTGACCGCGTGCCGCGCCCGTGATGAACGCGACTTTCCCCTCAAATAATCCCATATATTTCTCCTATTCTATATATCTATATATCTATGACCGTTTTGTGATTGTGATTGTTTGCAGTCCGCGCGAATATAAATCAGTCTAAAAATGATCGCGCGCCCCTGCGGGGAGCAGTCGCTTCGCGCTGTCATATTTAGTCCACGCAAATATAAATCAGTCTAAACATGACCGCGCGAAGCGGCTAAAGTCTTTTTGCTTACTTTTTCTTCAGAAAAAGTAAGGCAGAAAAAGTAAGGCGGAAAAAGTAAGTCAGCGATACAGTGGGAAAGCCGCGCACATGGTGTTGACGCTTTGCCGGATTGCATCGGCGTTTGCTTCAAAATCGGTTGCGGCAAGGTGGATAGCATCGGCGATTTTCGCCATTTCGGCTACGCCGAACCCGCGCGACGTGACTGCGGGGGTGCCAATACGGATACCGCTGGTCACAAACGGTTTTTCGGGATCGTTCGGGATTGCGTTCTTGTTGACGGTGATATAAACTTCGTCAAGCCTGCGCTCCAACTCCTTGCCCGTTACGCCGGAACCGCGCAGGTCGAGCAACAGCAAGTGGTTATCTGTTCCGCCCGACACAAGCGAAATACCATGCGCGAGCAATCCTTGCGCAAGTGCTTTTGCGTTGACGACCGTTTGATGCTGGTATGTTAGGAACGC